>NZ_JBYSZY010000047.1:0-48683 GCF_058787635.1 Variovorax sp. FW305-3-2-15-B-LB1
CCGCCACCACCGCCGCCATAACCACCACCGCCGCCGCCGTAGCCGCCGCCACCGCTGCGGGGGGGACGGGCTTCCATGGGACGTGCTTCGTTGACGACCACGCTGCGGCCGCCCAGGGGTTGGCCGTTCATGCCGTTGATGGCGGCCTGTGCTTCCGCGTCACTGCCCATCTCGACGAAGCCGAAGCCCTTCGAGCGACCCGTGTCGCGCTCCATCATGACCTTGGCGCTGGTCACTGCGCCGAACTGGCCGAAGGCCTGCTCGAGATCACCGTCGCGCACCGAGTAAGGCAGGTTGCCGACGTAGAGTTTGTTGCCCATCAAGGGACTCCTATAAACACATCAAGAAAAGCGATGGAGTCCCGAAAGCATCACTCAAACGAGAGCCGCCGAGCCGCGCGAAACTGACCGATCACCGAATTGCTCCCGCCCAAAATCAAGAGGGATGCTCGTGCATTATGGGTGAAATATCAAAAAAGCAAGCAGGAATTTGCGTCTTGAGGTAGCACCTTTCGAAACTAATGGAAGTTAGCGCACGCCTACCTGTTTGAGCCGGGGGAATTGACGATGCGGCTACAATTTGCCGGTCATTGGGGAGTAGCCGCCTTCCGCATACGAGAAGGGCCCGCGTCAACAGACTTGTCCTTGCCCCACGAGGACATGGCGCGTGCAGTGAACACACCTGGCGAGACCTTTGACCGCACAACTTCGGGAATATGGCCGAAGGTGTTGTGCGGTCAATTGCGTCCTTCGGCCCAAGGAACCCCACATCCATCATGGAAGCTTTTCTCGTTGCAACGGGCGTGGTCGCGCTCGCCGAAATGGGCGACAAGACCCAACTCCTGGCCCTCCTGCTGGCCGCGCGCTTCAGGAAACCCTGGCCGATCGTGTTCGGCATCTTTGTCGCCACGGTCATCAACCACGCGCTGGCCGGCGCGGTCGGCAACTACATCACGCGCTGGCTCGGCCCCGAAGTGCTGCGCTGGATCCTGGGCGGCTCGTTCATCGCCATGGCCGTCTGGATGCTGATTCCCGACAAGCTCGATGAAGACGACGCCCCCGGCGTCTCGAAGTTCGGCGTCTTCGGCACCACCGTGATCGCCTTCTTCCTGGCCGAGATGGGCGACAAGACCCAGATCGCCACCGTCATGCTGGCCGCCCGCTTCACGCAGGACTACGCCTGGGTCGTCGTCGGCACCACGCTGGGCATGATGCTGGCCAATGCGCCGGTGGTGTGGCTGGGCGACAAGATCGTGCGGCGCGTGCCGATCAAGCTGGTGCACGGCATCTCGGCGGCGATCTTCCTGGTGCTGGGCGTCGTGATGATCGTCGGCTGGTAGCAGGAAAAAGTCACGGGGCTATACTTGCCCTGCGCCGATTTGCTTCAGCTTGCGGGCGCTTTATAAATTCTGCTAAAGACGGCTGCCGAACCCGGCTCGTTTTTGGCGAGGCCGGGTTTTTTCATTCATGTCGTCGTCGTCACCTTTGGTCGTCACCCCGCAGTCGATGCAGTTCGCAGGTCCGCTGGCCCTGCGCAGCGGCGCCTCGATCAGCGGCTACACGCTCGCCTACGAAACCTACGGCACCCTCAACGCCGAGCGCAGCAATGCGGTGCTGGTGTGCCATGCGCTCAACGCCTCGCACCACGTCGCGGGCGTGTACGAGGGCCAGGCCCGCTCCGAGGGCTGGTGGGACAACATGGTGGGCCCGGGCAAGCCGCTGGACACCGACCGCTTCTTCGTGATCGGCGTCAACAACCTCGGCTCCTGCTTCGGCTCGACCGGGCCGATGCACGTCAACCCCGCCAACGGCCGCGTCTACGGCGCCGACTTCCCGGTGGTCACGGTCGAAGACTGGGTCGACGCCCAGGCGGCGCTGCTCGATGCGCTCGGCATCCGCACGCTCGCGGCCGTGATGGGCGGCAGCCTCGGCGGCATGCAGGCGCTGTCGTGGACGCTGCAGTACCCCGACCGCGTGCGGCACGCCGTGGTGGTGGCCAGCGCGCCCAACCTCACGGCCGAGAACATCGCCTTCAACGAGGTGGCGCGCCGCGCCATCGTGACCGACCCCGACTTCCACGGCGGCCACTTCTACGAATACGGCGTGGTGCCCAAGCGCGGGCTGCGCATCGCCCGCATGATCGGCCACATCACCTACCTGAGCGACGACGTGATGAACGCCAAGTTCGGGCGCATTTTGCGCAGCGCCGTCGAGGGCGAGGTGGCGGGGCTCGACTACCGCTATTCCACGCAGGACATCGAGTTCCAGATCGAAAGCTACCTGCGCTACCAGGGCGACAAGTTCAGCGAGTACTTCGACGCCAACACCTACCTGCTGATCACCCGCGCGCTCGACTACTTCGACCCCGCGCGCCACCACGGCGGCCAGCTCAGCACCGCGCTCGCGCAGGCCACGGCCAAGTTCCTGCTCGTGAGCTTCAAGACCGACTGGCGCTTCTCGCCCGCGCGCAGCCGCGAGATCGTGAAGGCGCTGCTCGACAACCGCCGCAACGTGAGCTACGCCGAGATCGACGCGCCGCACGGCCACGACGCCTTCCTGCTCGACGACGTGCGCTACATGGGCGTGGTGCGCTCGTACTTCGAACGCGTCGCCAAGGAATTCCAATGAGCGACCTTGCACATCAACGACTGATTGCACAGCTTGTGCCCCAAGGCTCGCGCGTGCTCGACCTGGGCTGCGGCGACGGCGCCCTGCTCGACCTGCTGCAGCGCGAGCGCGGTTGCACCGGCTACGGCGTGGAGATCGCCGACGGCAACGTGCTGCAGTGCATCCGCCGCGGCGTCGACGTGATCCAGCTCAACCTCGACGAAGGTCTGGCGATGTTCGACGACGCCACCTTCGACGTGGTGCTGCAGATCGACACGCTGCAGCACCTGCGCAATGCCGAGGTCATGCTGCGCGAGACCGCGCGCGTGGGCCGCTTCGGCATCGTCGCCTTTCCCAACTTTGCGCACTGGCCCAACCGCCTGAGCGTGGCGCGCGGGCGCATGCCCGTGACGCGCCGCCTGCCCTACCAGTGGTACGACACGCCCAACATCCGCGTCGGCACCTACAAGGACTTCGAGGTGCTGGCCGGCAAGAACAACCTGCGCGTGCTCGACGCCTTCGGCCTGCAGAACGGGCGCGACGTGCGCTGGCTGCCCAACGCGCGCGCCAGCACGGCGGTGTTCAAGTTCGAGCGGGGCGGCTGAGCACGCCGCCCCTGCACCGCACGGACATCGGGTCGGAATGAGCTTCACGCTCGCGCAGCCGGTTCACAGCGACCTGCTCATCAAGAAAAGCCGCTTCATCGGCTGCGTGCAACCGGTGCCCGACCGCGCGGCCGCGCTGGCGGTGGTCGCCTCGCTGCGCGCCGAACATCCGGGCGCTGCGCACGTGTGCTGGGCCCTGATGGCCGGCGGCCAGTCGGCTGCGAACGACGACGGCGAGCCCGGCGGCACGGCCGGACGCCCCATGCTCGAGGTGCTGCGCCACCAGCAGGTGGAAGGTGCGCTCGCGACCGTAGTGCGCTACTTCGGCGGCGTGAAGCTCGGTGCCGGCGGCCTCGTGCGGGCCTACACCGATGCCGTGGCGCAGGCGCTGCTCGGCGCCACGCTGGTGCCGCTCGTGCGCCAGCGCCACCTGCAGTGCGCCGTGCCTTATGCGCTCGAGGGGCTGGTGCGGCGCGAGCTGGCCGCCATCGGCGCGGTGCTGGAAGACGTGCAGCACGGCGACGACGTGCGCTTTGCCTTCGCGCTGCCCGCACCCGAGGCCGATGCCTTCATCGCGCGCCTCGACGATGCTGCGCAAGGGCGCGTCGTCTGGCCGACGGCGTGAGCCGCTTCGCCGGCACCTTGCCCGGGGCCGGCTCCACCGCCAGGGCGAGCACGCCGCGCGATGCGAGCGCGATCGGCTCGGCCAGGTCGTCGTCGACACCGCGCCGCGTCATCTCGGCGGTCACGATGCCGGTGGGCACGGCCAGCACGCCCCAGCCCAGCAGCATCATCACCGAGGCGATCGCGCGGCCCAGGTCGGTCTTGGGCACGAGGTCGCCGAAGCCGACCGTGGCCATGGTGGAGATGGCCCAGTAGATCGCCACCGGAATGCTGGTGAAGCCGTGCGTCGGGCCTTCGACCACGTACATCAGCGTGCCCATCACCAGCACCACCAGCATCACGAAGCCCACGAACACCGTGATCTTCCGGCGGCTCGATGCCACCGCCGACACCAGCGCGCGGTACTCCACCGAATAGCGCGAGAGCTTGAAGATGCGGAACACGCGCAGCAGCCGCAGGATGCGCACGTCGATCAGGTACGCCAGCTCGGGCGCGAAGGCCACGAGAAAGGTCGGCAGCAATGCCAGCAGGTCGATCACGCCGTAGAAGCTCAGCGCGTAGCGCAGCGGCTTGTTCACGCAGCACAGCCGCGCGATGTACTCCAGCGTGAAGAGAATCGTGAACACCCATTCGAGGGCATTGAACAGAGGCCGCCACTGGTCGCGGATCGATTGCACGCTGTCCAGGATGACGACCAGCACGCTCATCACGATCACCGCGATCAACGTCAGGTCGAACCACAGGCCGGCGGGCGTGTCGGCCTCGAAGATCACGGTGAACAGCGTTCGCCGCCAGCCGCGCGCAGGCTTGTCGAACCGCGAGTCGGTGGCGGCGGGCGTGGACAGGGCTTCGATGTTCGGTCGGATCAGGCGGGTCATGCGGGGCATTGTCAGGGGCCCCGGGGCGACTTATTCAGTTACGCTTATTGCGCAATGAAGTGCCGCATGCCGTGAGTGCGTTCTTACGATAGTCCCCTTTCTTGAGGAGCTCCCCATTGGCCACACAGTCCCCCTTTTTCGGCAAGCGTGATCGTGACACCGACTCGCTGACGTCCCGTCCCGCACCGCTGGTTGGTTCGGGCACCAATCTCTCGGGCACTCCCGTCAATCCCTCCTCGTTGACTGCGCAGGCCGGCCTGGCCCCGGCGGCCGCTCCTGCTGCCAAGGAAGGCGGCAGCAAGCTCACCGTCGGCCCGAACATCAAGCTCAAGGGCGTCGAGATCACCGATTGCGACACGCTCGTGGTCGAAGGCCTGGTCGAGGCGACGATGGATTCGCGCCTGATGCAGATCGCCGAACAGGGCGAGTTCAAGGGCTCGGCCGAGATCGACATCGCCGAGATCCGCGGCGTGTTCGACGGCAACCTCACCGTGCGCGAGAAGCTCGTCATCCACTCGACCGGCAAGGTCACCGGCAAGATCCGCTACGGCAAGATCGTGATCGAAGAAGGCGGCCAGCTGTCCGGCGAAATCAGCTTCGGCGCCAAGCCGTCGCTGCAGGCCGCCGCCTGAGGCACCTGACGCGCCCGGTCTGACGACCGTCGATCAGGGCGCTTTCTTTTTCGGTGGGGCCTTTTTGGCCGCCGGCTTCGGCTTGTCCGCGGCGGCGGCCATTGCTGCGTCTGCAGCCGGCGGGGTCCACCCCAGGCGCTGCAGCAAGGCCCCGGCCGCGGCCGGGGCCTTTTCCTTGGCGCCGTTGATGAAATACACGAACACGTCGCGCACCTTCGGCGTCGTGGTCCAGCCTTGCGCGCGCGCGGCCCAGGTGTCCAGCGCCTTGGGCGCGTAGCCGGTGGCGAGCGACGCGTCGGCCATCATGAGCCGCGCATAGGCGACGTCGCCTTCGGGCTCCTCGAACGATGGAAACTTGTCCGCGTCGGTGAACACGGTCGACACCTTGTGCTTCTTCGCGAGCGCCTTGTAGGCGGGCGTGATGAAGCTCTCGTGGCGCACGTCCATCACGTGGCGCAGCACGCGGCTGCCTTCCTTCTTGGGCAGCAGCTCCAGGAATGCCTCGAAGTCTTCCGCATCGAACTGCTTGGTCGGCATGAATTGCCACACGATCGGCCCGAGCTTGTCGCCCAGCTCGGCCACGCCGCTGTCGATGAAGCGCTGGATCGACTCGCCCGCGGTCGCCAGCACCTTGCGGTTGGTGGTGAAGCGCGAGGCCTTCATCGAGAACACGAAGTCGTCGGGCGTGTCGTCGCGCCACTTGCGGAAGGTCTCGGGCTTGAAGGTGCTGTAGTAGGTGCCGTTGATCTCGATGGCGCTCACCTGCCGGCTGGCGTGGTTCAACTCCTTCGCGTGGGCCAGGCCCTTGGGGTAGAAGTTGTCGCGCCAGGGCTCGTAGGTCCAGCCGCCGATCCCCACCTTGATCCGCGTCGATGTTGCCTTGCTCACATTGCGCTCCGGGTTTTGAGATCGCCCGCACTCTACGCGCGCTCGCCGCGAGGCGCAAAATGCGTTTTTTCGTCCCCGCGGAGAATCCCCCGATGAACGCCCCCCTGCACAGTGAAATGCCCGCCGGCACGCTCGACGCGACGCGCGCCCTCTCAGATGTCACCGCCCGATGGGACGGCGACATCGTCAAGCAACTCACCGACTACATCGCCATTCCCGCCAAGTCGCCCGGCTTCGACAAGGACTGGTCGGCCAACGGCTACCTGGAGACCGTGCTGCGCAACGCCGCGGCCTGGGTCGAGGCGCAGAAGGTCGAGGGCCTGAAGCTGGAGATCGTGCGCCTGGAAGGCCGCACGCCGGTGCTGTTCTTCGAAGTGCCGGCCACCGGTACGAACATGACCGAGACCGTGCTCATGTACGGCCACCTCGACAAGCAGCCCGAATTCACCGGCTGGCGCAACGACCTCGGCCCGTGGACGCCCAAGTACGAGAACGGCCTGCTCTACGGCCGCGGCGGCGCCGACGACGGCTACGCCGTGTATGCCAGCGTGGCCGCGCTGCAGGCGCTCAAGGCCCAGGGCGTGGCGCACCCGCGCATCGTCGGCCTCATCGAGACCTGCGAGGAAAGCGGCTCCTACGACCTGCTGCCCTACGTCGACGCGCTGCGTCCGCGCCTGGGCGAGGTCGAGCTGGTGATCTGCCTGGATTCGGGCGCCGGCAACTACGACCAGCTGTGGCTCACGACCTCGCTGCGCGGCATGGCCAGCGGCACGCTCAAGGTCGAGGTGCTGACCGAAGGCATCCACTCGGGCGACGCCTCGGGCCTGGTGCCCTCGAGCTTTCGCATCATGCGGCAGGTGCTCGACCGCCTCGAAGACAGCGCCACCGGCCGCCTGCTGCCCGCCAGCTTCCATTGCGAAGTGCCGGCCGACCGGCTGGCGCAGGCCAAGGCCACCGCGGCCATCCTCGGCGACGAGGTCTACAAGCGCTTCCCGTGGGCGCACTACGACTGCGGCGGCTCGACCATGTTCGCGCTGCCGACCACCACCGACCCGGTCGAGGCGCTGCTCAACCGCACCTGGAAGCCCACGCTGTCGGTCACCGGCGCCGAAGGCTTCCCGGCCCTGAAGGACGCGGGCAACGTGCTGCGCCCCTACACCGCCTTCAAGCTCTCGCTGCGCCTGCCGCCGCTGGTCGATGCGGCCGAGACGGTGCAAAAGCTCAAGGCCCTGCTCGAAGACAACGCGCCCTACCAGGCGCGCGTCACCTTCGAAAGCGGCGGCGGTGCCACCGGCTGGAACGCCCCCACCATCACGCCGTGGTTCGAGGACGCGCTCAATAAGGCCTCGCGCGCGCACTTCGGCGCCTCCTGCGGCTACATCGGCCAGGGCGGCACGATCCCGCTGATGAACATGCTGAGCGCCGGCTTCCCGACCGCGCAGATGATGGTCTGCGGCGTGCTGGGCCCGAAGAGCAACGCGCACGGCCCCAACGAGTTCCTGCACGTGCCCTACGCCAAGAAGCTGACGGCCGCCGTGGCCGAGGTCATTGCGGCCCTGCCCGTCGCGCACCGCGCCGCGGCTGCGGAGCCGGTGGCGGCTTGAGCGCCGCGCCGGGCCGCCCCAAGCAAGCGCGCTCCCGCTTGGCGGGACGGCGCGCAGCGCCAAGGGTGCACCAATGAGCGCCGCGCCGGGCCGCCCCAAGCAAGCTCGCTCCCGCCTGGCGGGAAGGCGCGCAGCGCCAAGGGTGCACCCATGAACGACGCGCTGCCCCTGCCGCACCGCGTGGCGCTGTCCACGCCGGACGGCGAGACGCTGGCGCTGCGGCGGCTGCCCGCCGCCGGCAGGCCCCGCGCCGTGGTGGTCGTGGTGCACGGGCTGGGCGAGCACGCGGGGCGCTACCACGGCCTGGCCAAGCAGCTGCACGGCTGGGGCTTCGCGGTCTGGGCGCACGACCATCACGGGCACGGCGAATCCACCGGCGCGCGCGGCGGCCTGCCCAGCGAGTTGCGGCTGGTCGACGACCTGGCCCTGGTGATCGACGATGCGCGCCGCGAGAACCCCGGCGTGCCGCTGGTGCTGCTGGGCCACAGCCTGGGCGGCCTGGTCGCCGCGAGCCTGGTGGCGCGCGGCGTGCGGCCGGTCGATGCGCTGGTGTTGTCGTCGCCGGGGCTCGACCCGGGGTTGAACGGCGTCCAGAAGATGCTGCTGGCCGTGCTGCCGCGCATCGCGCCCAACCTGCGCGTGAGCAACGGGCTCGACGACAACTACCTCTCGCACGACCCGGTGGTGGTGCAGGCTTACCGCGACGATCCGCTCACGCACGACCGCATCGGCAGCCGGCTGGCGCGTTTTCTCGCGTACGAAGGCGCCACGGTGCAGCAGCACGCGGCGCGCTGGCCGGTGCCCACGCTGCTGATCTACGCGGGCGACGACCGGCTCGTGCGGCCGGCCGCCAGCCGTGCCTTCGCGGTGGCCGCGGCGCCCAGCGGCAACGTCGAGGCGAAGTGCTTCGACGCGCTGTACCACGAGCTCTTCAACGAGCTCGATGCGGAGCCCGTGTTCGACACGCTGCAGCGCTGGCTCGACCGGCGGTTTCCGGCGGCGGCTGTTCCCGCGCGCGTGGCCTGAGCCTCAGGCCTTGGCCACCGGCGCACGCCGGCGTTGCGTCTGCGCGAGCCAGAGCAGCGCGGCGCCGGTCAGGGCCACCGGCACCAGCGAGCCGTAGTTCAACAGCTGCCAGCCCTGCGTGGTCACCAATACGCCCGAGGCGAACGAGGTCAGCGCCAGCGTCGCGAACACGCAGAAGTTGAGCGCGCCCTGGGCCCGGTCGCGCTCCTCGGCCGTGTAGGCCGTGAGCGAGAGCGTCGTGCTGCCGGTGAACAGGAAATTCCAGCCCACGCCCAGCAGGAACAGCGCGACCAGGAAGTGGTGCAGGTCCACGCCCGACAGCGCCACCACGATGCAGCCGAGGTTCAGCGCCAGCCCCACCCCCATCACCGGCAGCGCGCCGAAGCGGCGGATCAGGTGGCCGGTGAAGAAGCCCGGCGCGAACATGCCGATCACGTGCCATTCGAGCACCAGCGCCGCGTCGGAAAACGGCAGGCTGCAGATCTGCATCGCGATGGGCGTGGCGGCCATCAGCAGGTTCATCACGCCGTAGCTCAGCGCGCCCGCGGCGGCCGACACGATGAACACGGGCTGGCGCATGATCTCGCCCAGCGGCCTGCCGCCGCCGGCTTCCTTGCGGGTCGGCGAGGGCGGGAATTCGATGAAATGCATCACCGCCATCGAGAGCAGCGCCACCGCCGCCAGCGCGATGTAGGCGCCGGCGAAGGGCACGGAGAGCGCCTCGCGCGTGAAGGTCGCTAGGTTCGGCCCCGCCACCGCGCCGATCAGGCCGCCGGCCATCACCATCGACACGGCCTTCTCGCGCCAGGCCGGCAGTGCCAGCTCGGCCGCCGCGAAACGGTAGAGCCCGGCGTTGGCGTTGTAGTAGCCGGCGACCACGGTGGCGAAGCACAGCAGCCAGAAGTTCTTCGAGGACGCCGCGTAGGCGCACAGCAGCGCCGAGCCGACCGCTACCGCCAGCCCGATCTGGAACGAACCGCGGCGGCCGAAGCGCTGCTGCGTGCGCGCCACCAGCCCCGTGCTCAGCGCACCGCCCACCACGTAGCCCATCACGGGCAGCGTGGCCATCCAGCCCTGTGGCGCGATGCCCAGGCCGACGAGACCGTTGATGGCGATGAAGGTGACGTTGTTGGTCAGGAGCAGGCCCTGGCAGATGGCCAGGAGCCACAGATTGCGATTCATGGGGCGCGGTTCTACGCGATTGGCCGGCGAAGGCAAGGCGCCGGCCAAAAAAAAGCGCCCTCGCGGGCGCCGGAATTCTGAGAATGAAATTCGCCGGGTGGCAGGTCAGGTCGGCTTGTTGCCTTGCAGCAGACCGCTGAGCGAGCCCAGCAGGTCGTCCTGGTTGCCGAGACCTTGCTCGGGCACCTTGCCCTGCGGCGTGAGCTGGTTGATGAGGGCCGGCAGCATGGTGGCCAGCATCGGCAGCAGCATTTGTGCGTTGATGCCGAGTTTGGAAGCGATGGCGGCGATCGTGTCGCCGCCCAGCGCGTTCTGCAACTGATCGCCCGACACCGGCTTGTTTTCACCGTTGCCGATCCAGGAGCCGATCACGTCGCCCATGCCCGCCTGCTCGAATTTCGAGACCATGCCGCCGAGGCCGCCCTGCCCGCCGTTGTTGGCAAGCAGGCCGCCCAGGGCGCCGGCGAGGCTTCCGAGATCTCCCAATCCCCCGAGGCCACCGCCTTGCGGTTGCTGCTGTTGTGCAGCGCCTCCTAGCACCTGACCGAGTACCGAATCGAGCAACCCCATGACCATTCCTTGGTGTGTGACAGAAACGCTCACATTTTCCAATGTGGCGACCCGCTTGCCGAAAGTGGCGCGGCCACTTTCGAACTGGCAACGTGACAAATTACTTGCTGCGTGCTGCGCGTTTCGGCAGGAGCGCGGGGCTGACGCCCTGCACACCGACCAGGCCGAGCACGGTGACGAGCGAATTCTGCGCGCCTTTCCATGCATCTGTCACGTCAATCGACTCGCCCAGCGAGTGGAATCCGCCCGACTTGCCGCCGCCGCCGATGATGATGGCCGGGATGCCCAGCGAAATGGGAACGTTCGCATCCGTGCTGCCGCCGCGCAGCAGCGTCTTGTGGCCGAAAGCACTGTTGGCGCGCGTGGCGGCCTCGACGATCACCGAGTCGGGCGCCGTGCGGCCGCCCGGGCGGTCGCCGATGAGCTTGGTGCTCACGCTCAGGCTGGCCACGTTCCAGCGCTTGTTTTCTTCCGCCACGGCCTCGTCGAGCGTGGCGAGGATCTTCTTCTCGGTCTCCAGCAGCGAGGCCATGTCGTCCGAGCGGATGTCGATGGCCATGCGCGCATCGGGCGCGATGGTGTTCACCGAGGTGCCGCCGCCGACGGTGCCGACGGTGAAGGTGGTCTTGGGGAAGCTGGGCGTGCGCACCTCGGCGATCTTGGCGATGGCGCGGCCCATGCCGTGGATCGCGCTGGGCACCTGCCCGAAGGCGCCGAAGCTGTGGCCGCCCGGCCCCTTGAAGGTGACTTCGTAGCGGTGGCTCGCGGTGCCGAGCACCAGCACGTGGCCGTCGGGCGAGGGCTCCAGGCCGACCATGCCGTCGATGTCCAGGTGGTCGCGGAAGATGGCCTTCATGCCGCGCAGGTTGCCCAGCTCTTCCTCGCCGACGTTGGCAACGATCATCAGGTCGCCCACGGTCTGGATCTTGTTGTCGTTGAGCACCTTGAGCCACGACAGCAGCACCGACAGGCCGCGCGTGTCGTCGCCGATGCCGGGCGCGAAGAGCTTGCCGTCGCGCTCCTTCACCTTCACGTCGGTGCCGGCCGGAAAGACCGTATCGAGGTGCGCCGAGATCAGCAGCTTGGGGCCGTTGCCCGTGCCCTTGCGCAGGCCGATCACGTTGCCTTCGGCGTCGATCTTCGCGTCGGGCAGGCCGAGGGCTTTCAGGCGCGCCAGGAAGGCTTCGGCGCGCTTCTGTTCCTTGAAGGGCGGCGCTTCGATCTCGGTCAGCGTCTTCAGTTCTTCGACCGTGCGTTCGTGGTCGGCCTTGACCGATTCCAGCAGCTTGCGGATCGCGGGCGACGCCATGAGCTGGGTGTAGGCCTGGTCGACCGCGGGGCTGACCTGCGCCGGTGTGGGCGCAACGGCCTGGCTTTGGGCGTGAACGGTGGGCATGGCGCACAGCGCGGCCAGGACAAGGGGGGCGAGACGAAACGCGCGGGATGAACGAGGCATGGGGGGAGCGGTCCTTCCGGGAGGCGGAGTGAACAAGGAAAAACGAAGCGGCCATTGTTCCGCAGGCGCCCGGTGTGCGCCTCGCGGAAAACACCCCCCAAACAGTTCAGGCGCCGACGAGCGACACCAGCGCTGCGAGCGCCGCGGTTTCGGCGCGCAGCACCCGCGCACCGAGCGTGGCCGGTGCGAAGCCGCGCGCGATGGCGTCCTGTTCCTCGGTGGCGCTGAGGCCGCCTTCGGGGCCGCTCAGCACGAGCGCCGGTTGCGTGGTGGGTGTCTCGGCGGCCACGGCGGAGACGGCGCGCGTGCCCTCGGCCAGGCTCAGCACCAAGCGCGTCGCTGCCGTATCCGCGGCAGCAGCGCTGCCGAGCCAGCCCGCGAAGGACTGCACCGGATGGATCACCGGCACGCGGTTGCGCCCGCATTGCTCGCAGGCCGCGACGGCGATGGCTTCCCAGTGCGCCCGTTTTTTCTCGGCGCGCTCGCCCGACAAGCGGAGCACGCCGTGCGCCGTGGCCAGCGGCTGGATGCTGGTCACGCCGAGTTCGGTG
This sequence comes from Variovorax sp. FW305-3-2-15-B-LB1, assembly GCF_058787635.1. Classification (NCBI taxonomy): domain Bacteria; kingdom Pseudomonadati; phylum Pseudomonadota; class Betaproteobacteria; order Burkholderiales; family Comamonadaceae; genus Variovorax; species Variovorax sp. FW305-3-2-15-B-LB1. The sequence continues at coordinate 12,623 of NZ_JBYSZY010000047.1, forward strand.
GCTTTCTCGACCAGCCAGTCCATGCGCTCGTTGGCCGGCATGCCGACCGCCAAGTGCACGGCGCGGGCCGCTTCGCGCTCGACGGGCGTGTGGTCGCCGACCGTCACAGCGACCTCGCTGCGGCCCATGCGCTCGACCGTCGCGGCGTACTCGCCGCCCGCGCCATCGAACAGGGTGAGCGTGTCGCCGGGCTGCATGCGCAGCACCTGCACATGGCGCGCGGCGCCCGGCGGCAGCGCCAGGCTGGCGCCGGCGGTCAGCGGCACGGAGCAGTGAAAACGGGGCATGCGATGAAATCAGGAGCTGACGGCGCCCGTGGTGCGGGCGCTACAGCGATTTTCTTTTTCGGATTTTTTCAGTTTCTCTTCAGACTCGGCCGTAGGCGAAGCCGGTAACGGCCGTGGTGCCCTCGACCTCGTCGATCACGCGCAGCAGCGGCTTCAATTCGATGTAGCGGCTGGTGGTGGCGCGGATGTAAGCGATGAAGCGAGGTGTGTCGGCCAGGTAGCGCGGCTTGCCGTCGCGCAGCGTGAGGCGCGCGAAGATGCCGGCCACCTTGAGGTGGCGCTGCAGGCCCATCCATTCGACCGCGCGGTAGAAGGCGCCGAAGTCCTCGTCGACCGGCAGGCCGGCCTTGCGCGCGGCGGTCCAGTAGCGGATGGTGATGTCGAGCACGAACTCCTCGTCCCAACTCAGGAAGGCGTCGCGCATCAGGCTGGCGATGTCGTAAGTGATCGGGCCGTAGACGGCGTCCTGGAAGTCGAGCACGCCCAGCGGCTGGCCGGCGTCGTCGCCCACCATCAGGTTGCGCGGCATGAAGTCGCGGTGCACGTAGACGCTCGGCGACGCGAGGTTGTTCTCGACGATCAGCGCGAAGGCGCGGTCCAGGCGCTCCTTCAGCTGGCCTTCCACGGCCACGCCGCGGTGCTTGCCGATGTACCACTCGGGAAAGAGCGCCAGTTCGCGCTCGAGCAGGGCCCGGTCATAGGGCGGCAGCACGCCGGGCTTGGAGGCCAGCTGCCAGCGGATCAGCGCGTCGATGGCCAGGTCGTAGAGCGGCCGGTTGGCGTCCGGGCGGGCCGGATCGATCACGTCGAGCATGGTCTGGCGGCCCAGGTCGTCGAGCAGCAGGAAGCCGTGGTCGCGGTCCCATTCGAGCACCTGCGGCGCCGTCACGCCGGCCTCGGTCATCAGCTGTGCCACCTGTACGAAGGGGGCGCTGTTTTCCTTGTCGGGGGGCGCATCCATCACGATGCGCGTGCCGCCGTCGGTGGTGTCGAGGCGGAAGTAGCGGCGAAAGCTCGCGTCGGCCGACGCCAGCCGGACGGTGTCCGGGCGCAGTTGCCGGGCGTCGGCAATGCCGGCCAGCCAGCCCCGGAACGCTTCGGCCCGCTGCGGATCTGTCCAGAGAATGGCCTGGGCGGGGTGTGGGGTCGTGGACGCCGGGGTCGAAGGTGCTGTCATGGATAATCAATTCTACAAATCCGCCTGGCGCGGCACCCCTGCTCGAGGTCGATCCGACCGGGCGGGGTGGCTGCCGGACCCCGCAACCCGCCGGCTTGCCGCGCCGTCCCGACGATTTTTCGTTCCGAATCGATGCCTACGACCCCACGCGCTGCCTTGCGACGTTCGAGCCCGCCGCTGCCACTGGCCGTGCTGTCGCTGGCGCTGCTGCACGCGCATGGCGCCTTTGCCCAGCAAGCCGGTGTGCTTGAGGGACCGCTCACGCTGAAGCGCACGCCGCTGCTCACCGAGACGCTGACGCCCGTGCAACGCAGCCAGCTGCCCAGCCTCGTCACTGGCGACCGCATTTCCGGCCGCCCCGACCTCGAGACCGTGGTCGAGGGCAACGCCACGCTGCGCCGTGGCCCGGTCGCCATCACGGCCGACCGCCTCGAGTATTACCAGCCGGACGACCGCGCCAAGGCCACCGGCAACGTGCGGGTCAACCAGGCCGGCAACGTGTACGAAGGTCCGGAGCTGGAACTCAAGCTCGAGACCTTCGAGGGCTTCTTCAACAACGTGCGCTACCGCTTCCTCGCGACCGGCGGCCACGGCGAGGCCGAACGCATCGACTTCGTCGACTCCAACATCTCGATCGCGCGGCGCGCCAGCTACACCACCTGCCGCCGCGAAGACTTTCCCGGCTGGATGCCGGCCTGGCTGCTGACCGCCGCCACGCTGACCACCGACACCGAGGAAAACGAGGGCGTCGCCATCGATGCGCGCATGAGCTTCATGGGCATCACGACGCCGCCGATCCCGCGCGTGACCTTCCCGCTGTCGAACGAACGCAAGAGCGGCCTGCTGCCGCCCACCATCGGGCTGGACAACACCAACGGCTTCGAGGTCGCGCAGCCCTACTACTGGAACATCGCGCCCAACCGCGACGCCACCTTCACGCCCACGCTGATGAGCAAGCGCGGGCTCAACCTGGCCAGTGAGTTCCGCTATCTCGAGAAGGACTACAGCGGCAGCATCCGTCTGGACCTGATGGGCAGCGACCGCCTCGTGGGCCAGCGCTACAACGAGGCGCGCGCCGAGCAGCTGCAGAAGCTGAACAACGGCGAGATTGCGCTCAAGGACCTGAACTTCGGCAAGCCGCCCGACAGCAGCAAGCGCTGGGGCCTGTGGCTCAACCACCACCACGACTTCGATGCCAAGGCCCTGGGCCTGGATTCGCTGTCCGCCAGCCTCAACATCAACCGCGTCAGCGACAACGACTACTGGCGTGACTTCACGCGCACGCCGACGCTGGCGCAGCGCCAGCTGCCGAACGATGCCTCGCTGAACTGGTCCAAGGGCGACTGGAGCGGCGCCGTGCGCGCCCTGCGCTACCAGACGCTGCAGTACAACCTGTCGCCGGTCGTGCCCTCGTACGACCGCGTGCCGCAGATCACGGCCAACTACGCCAAGTACGACTGGCACGGCTTCGACGTCTCGTTGAACACCGACTACTCGCGCTTTCGCGTCAACAGCATCCTGGCCGGCCAGCCCGGCTTCGACGCCATCCAGCAGTCGCAGCCCGACGGCGACCGCGTGTTCGCGCAGGCGGCGATCAGCCGGCCGTTCCTCACGCCGAGCTCCTTCGTCATCCCCAAGCTGCAGCTGCACGCGACCTCGTACAACTACTACCTGCCGCAGTCGTCCATTCCGAAGGTGTCGGTCAACGGCATCGACTACGTGAACGGGATGCCGTACAACCCGAGCCAGCTGTACTTCTTCCCGACCTCGTCGAACCGCGTCGTGCCGACCTTCAGCCTGGACAGCGGCCTGGTCTTCGAGCGCGACGCCAGCTACTTCGGCCGTGCCTTCCGCCAGACGCTGGAGCCGCGCGCGTACTACGTGTACACGCCGTACCGCAACCAGAGCATGCTGCCGAACTACGACTCGGCCGCCAACGACTTCAGCTTTGCGACCATCTACACCGAGAACGCGTTCTCGGGCGCGGACCGCATCTCGGACACCAACGCGCTCACGCTGGGCGTCACGTCCCGCCTGATCGATCCGGGCACCGGCGTCGAAGCCGTGCGCTTCGGCATCGCGCAGCGCTTCCGCTTCGCCGACCAGAAGGTCACGCTGCCGGGCGTCGCGCCGGTCACCGACCGCACCAGCGACCTGCTGCTGGGCGCCCAGATCAACTGGACGCCCAAGTGGAGCCTGGACACGCTGCTCCAGTACAACCCCGATTCGCGCCGTTCCACGCGCAGCGCGATCAGCGCGCGCTACAACCCGGGCCCGTACCGCAACCTCAGCGCCGCCTTCCGCTACCAGGCGCCGAGCACGCCCACGGCCACCGACGGCAACAAGTCGATCGACTTCGGCTGGCAATGGCCGCTCAACGATCTGTGGGGCGACAAGGGCAAGGACCTCGGGCCGGGCAAGGGCGAAGGCGGTGGACGCTGGTACGCCGTGGGTCGCTTGAACTACAGCCTGCAGGACAAGAAGCTCACGGACGGCGTGCTCGGGGTCGAGTACGACGGCTGCTGCTGGATCAGCCGTGTGGTGCTGCAGCGCATCACCACCGGCCAGGTGACGGCCAACACCCGCATCATGTTCCAGCTCGAATTCGTCGGTTTCTCCAGCATCGGCTCGAGCCCGATGCAGGCCCTGCGGCAGAACGTGCAGCGCTACCAGCCGCTGCGTCAACCGACCGAAGCCCCGAGCCGCTTCACCAATTACGACTGAAACGACGACCGTTCACGCCATGAAACACATCCGTTCCCTCATCACCCTGGGTTGCCTTGCGGCCATCGCCGCAACGGCCGGCGCACAGGGCTTTCGTTCCGGCAGCGGCATCACGGACATCATGCGTGCCGGTCCCCGGATCGTGCCGCCGGCGGCGCGCCCTGCCGGTCCCGCGGCGGCGCCGGTGCAGCGCGCGGCCGAGTACATCGTGGCGCTGGTCAACTCCGAGCCCATCACCAACACCGAGGTGCAGTCGCGTGTCACGCGCCTGATCCGCGAGAACCCGGACGCCGAGCGCGTGCCGCGCGCCGAGCTCACGCGCCTCGTGCTGGAGCGCCTGATCACCGAACGCGCGCAGCTGCAGCTGGCGAAGGAAAACGGCATCAAGGTCGATGACGTGGCGATCGACCAGGCCGAGCAGACCGTGGCGCGCCAGAACGAGATCAGCCTCACCGAACTGCGCAGCCGCGTCGCGGCCGAAGGCATCTCGGCGCGCGAGTTCCGCAACGACCTGCGCGACCAGCTGCTGCTCACGCGCCTGCGCGACCGCGAGGTCGAGTCCAAGGTCAAGATCAGCGACACCGAGGCCGACGAGTACCTGCGCGACCAGCGCGAGAGCGCCGTCAAGAACAACGCCCTGCTCAACCTCAACATCGCCCAGCTGCTGGTGGCCGTGCCCGAGAACGCCACCGAGGCGCAGGTCGCGACCGCACAGAAGAAGGCCACCGACCTCGCACAGCGCGCGCGCAGCGGCGAAGACTTCGCCAAGCTGGTGCGCGAAAACTCCGATTCGCCCGACCGCGCCAACGGCGGCGCGCTCGGCCTGCGCAGCGCCGACCGCTACCCGCCGGTGTTCGTCGAGGCCACGCAATCGACCGCGGTGAACGGCATCGCCGGGCCCGTGCGCTCGGGCGCCGGCTTCCACGTGCTCAAGGTGCTGACCAAGGCGCAGGTGGGCTCGTCGGATGCGTCCATCACCCAGACCCAGGTGCGCCACATCCTGCTGCTGAACGACCCCAAGCGCACGACCGCGCAGGCGGTGGCCCAGCTGCAGGAATTCAAGCGCCGCGTGCAGGCCGGCACCGCCGACTTCGCCGGCCTGGCGCGCGACAACTCGCAGGACGCGAGCGCCAAGGAAGGCGGCGACCTCGGCTGGTCGCGCCCCGGCCAGTTCGTGCCCGAGTTCGAGGAAGCCATGGACCGGCTCACGCCGGGCCAGATCAGCGACCCCGTGGTGTCGCGCTTCGGTGTCCACCTGATCCAGGTGGTCGGCCGCCGCGAAGCCAAGCTGAGCCAGTCGGAGCAGCGCGAAGCCGCGCGTGCCGCATTGCGTGAGCAGCGCGTCGAAGAAGCCTTCGCCACCTGGGTGCAGGAAGTGCGCGCGCGCGCCTACGTCGAATACCGCGAGACGCCGCAGTCCTGATGGCCGCGGCAGCGTCTTAGGCCGCGATGGCACAGCACATTGCAAGAAAGCGGTTCGGACAGCACTTCCTGTCCGACGGCGGGATCATCGACGGGATCGTGCAGGCGATCGCGCCGCAGCCCGGCGATGCGATGGTCGAGATCGGGCCGGGGCTGGCGGCGCTCACGCAGCCGCTGGTCGAGCGGCTCGGCCGCCTCACGGTCATCGAGCTCGACCGCGACCTGGCCAAGCGGCTGCGCGAGCATCCGCAGCTCGACGTCATCGAGTCGGACGTGCTCAAGGTCGACTTCGCCGAACTCGCGGCCAAGGCCGAACCGAAACCGCTGCGCGTGGTGGGCAACCTGCCCTACAACATCTCCACGCCGATCCTGTTCCACCTGCTGGGCTATGCCCACCTGATCGCCGACCAGCACTTCATGCTGCAAAAGGAAGTGATCGACCGCATGGTGGCCCGGCCCGCCACCTCGGACTACAGCCGCCTGAGCGTGATGCTGCAGTGGCGCTACGACATGGAGAACGTGCTGTTCGTGCCGCCCGAGAGCTTCGATCCGCCGCCGCGCGTGGACAGCGCCGTGGTGCGCATGGTGCCGCTCGCGCAGCCGCCGGCGGTCGATGCGGCGCGGCTCGGCGAGATCGTGCAGGTCGCCTTCAGCCAGCGCCGCAAGATCCTGCGGCACACGCTGGGCAAGTGGCTGGGGGAGCACGGCTTCACCGGCGAGTTCGACATCCAGCGCCGGGCCGAGGAGGTGCCGGTGGCCGAATACGTCGCACTGGCGCAGGCCGTTCCCCCATGAAAAAAGCCCGTCGATGACGGGCTTTTTTTGTGGCGGCGAGCGGTTGCAGTTACGCAGCTGCCAGCCAGTACCCCGCGTTGAAGGGGCTGCTCATGCGCAGCGCCAGGGGCGACACGTCGACGAGCTTGTCGGTCGGCATTTTCTCGCCGGCCGGCTCGGTGCTGGCGGCCGGCGTGGCCGCAGCGGCTGCCGTGGCGGTGGTGTTGACTTCGATGCCATCGAGGGTTTCAGCGGTCGGCTGAGCCTCGTTCGCCCGTTCTGCTTGGCTGGTGGATGCAGAACGGGCTACAGAAAAGAATAGAAGCAGCGGAACGGGACCTTGCGATCGCCCCAGTAGTCCGAAGCGTCGCGGAAGATGTCGAGCAGTTGCTCGCGCGCTTCCTTGTCGAACTTGGCGTTGGCCGGAATCTGTTCGAGCACGATGACGAAACCAGGCTGCGGGCCCGATTTATGCAACGGGTCGGTCATGCAGTCGTACAGCGCGTCGAAGTTCTTGCCGAAGTGCGCCGGGAAGGTGAACTGCTGGGCAATCAGGTCGAGCACGTCCTGCTTGGTCTGGGCGTTGCCCAGGTTGGCGTACAGGAAGTGCTGGCCGGCCGCGTTGGCGGCATCCTGCAGGTCGTTCACGCGGAACGCGCGGATCGATTGCACGATGTTCGGGCGTACGGCTCGAAGGGATAAGGTCATATCCGCTGGTCTTTCCATAGTCATCATCATCTCGTCGGGGCGCTTCGGGGCGCCGCTCAGGTCGTTGTCATCGCTCATGGCGCAATCCGTCTGAAACTCGCATAGTGGTCCGCCGTGTACCAGCAGGCTTCGGGCGCCGTGCGCTGCTCGCCACCGCAAACGATTCGCCGGGCGCCGCGGTTGCGCGCGCCGGGCGTTGGCACCGTGTACTCGCGGTAATGCCCGCGGCGTGCCGCTGGCAGGATGCGTTCGCGATTGCCGAATACCGTGCCGTCTTTGTCGTACCGGAAGGGGCCACCGTCAAGGATGGCCTGGTAGGTTCGCTGGCCCTGGACCGGCAGATCGGTCAGGGCAATCGATGCCTCGGAGGACGTTTTGTCGGCGCCGAACCATCCGCGGGCCTCGGCCCCCGTCGTCAGAGCCACCAGCATCAAGCTGGTGAGCGCAAACTTAGTGACAGAGGACGTGATCGAGGCGTAAGCCGCCATGGGGCACCACAAGAAAAGAGCGGGGGGTTTGAATTGCGCTCAACCTCGGGGTTAACCCGCAAATTCAAGCCCGCGAGTGTGCACCACGCTGGCGAAAATAGCAAGCGACTGCCCAAAGTTTGAGCAGTCGCGAGGGCAGAAAGCGACGCCTTAAGTTGGCGTCCACTCTCGCCAAATGGCCTATCTCTCGGCGTTTGCGTCGGCCACTGTCAAGGCTGTCATGTTCACGATGCGGCGAACAGTCGCGCTCGCCGTGAGAATGTGCACAGGTTTGGCCGCGCCGAGCAGAACCGGGCCGATGGCGATGTTGCCGCCGGCCGCGGTCTTGAGCAGGTTGTAAGAAATGTTGGCGGCGTCGATGTTGGGGAACACCAGCAGGTTGGCGTCGCCCGCGAGCGCGCTGTGCGGCATGACGACCGCGCGCTGCTTGCTGTCCAGGGCCACGTCGCCGTGCATTTCGCCGTCCACCTCGAGCCAGGGCGCCTGCACGCGCAGCAGGTCGAGCGTCTTGCGCATCTTGACGGCGCTGGGCTCGTTGCTGGTGCCGAAGTTGGAGTGCGACAGCAGCGCGGCCTTCGGCTTGAGGCCGAAACGCATCATTTCCTCGGCCGCCATGGTCGTGATCTCGGCCAGTTCCTCGGGCGTCGGGTCGTAGTTGACGTGCGTGTCGACCAGGAACACCTGGCGGTCGGGCAGCAGCAGGCCGTTCATGCAGGCGTACACGGGCACGTCCTGCGGGGTGCTGGCGCAGCCGCCGGGGCGCTTGCCGATCACCTGGTCGATGTAGTGCAGGTGGATCAGCGTGGTGCCCCAGGTGCCGCAGATCATGCCGTCGACCTCGCCCTTGTGCAGCAGCATGGCGCCGATCAGCGTGAGGCGGCGGCGCATCTCGATCTTGGCGGTCTGCACCGTCTGGCCCTTGCGCTCGGTCATGCGGTGGTAGGTCTGCCAGAAGTCGCGGTAGCGGTGGTCCTGCTCGACGTTGACCACGTCGTAGTCGAGCTCTTCCTTCAGGCGCAGGCCGAACTTCTCGATGCGCTGGGCGATGATGGCCGGACGGCCGATCAGCGTCGGGCGCGCCAGGCCTTCGTCCACCACGATCTGCGCGGCGCGCAGCACGCGTTCTTCCTCGCCTTCGCAGTAGGCCACGCGCTTCTTCGGCGCGCGCTTGGCGGCGTCGAAGATCGGCTTCATGGTGGTGCCCGAGGCGTAGACGAAGCTCTGCAGCTTGTCACGGTAGGCGTCCAGGTCCTTGATCGGGCGCAGCGCCACGCCGCTTTCCTCGGCCGCCTTGGCCACGGCCGGCGCGATCTTCATCATCAGGCGCGGGTCGAAGGGCTTCGGAATCAGGTATTCGGGGCCGAAGCTCAGCTTTTCACCGGCGTAGGCGGCGGCCACGCGCTCGCTCTGCTCGGCCTGGGCCAGCTCGGCGATGGCGTGCACCGCGGCAATCTCCATCTCGTCGGTGATGGTGGTGGCACCCGAGTCGAGCGCGCCGCGGAAGATGTACGGGAAGCACAGGACGTTGTTGACCTGGTTCGGGTAATCGGTGCGGCCCGTGGCCATGATCACGTCGTTGCGCACCGCATGGGCGTCTTCGGGCGCGATCTCGGGGTTCGGGTTGGCCAGCGCGAAGATCACCGGCTTGGGCGCCATCTTGGCGACCATTTCCGGCTTGAGCACGCCGCCGGCCGACAGGCCGAGGAACACGTCGGCGCCAGCGATCACTTCCGACAGCTTGCGCATGTCGGTCTTTTGCATGTACTGGCGCTTGTCGTCGTCCATCAGCTCTTCGCGGCCTTCGTAGACCACGCCGGCCAGGTCGGTGACGAACACGTTTTCGCGCTTCAGGCCCACCTTGAGCAGCAGGTTCAGGCAGGCCAGCGCCGCGGCGCCCGCGCCCGAGGTGACCAGCTTCACTTCGGCGATGTTCTTGCCGGCCACCTTCAGGCCGTTCAGCATGGCGGCTGCCACGGTGATGGCCGTGCCGTGCTGGTCGTCGTGGAACACCGGGATCTTCATGCGCTTGCGCAGCTCGCGCTCGACGTAGAAGCAGTCCGGGGCCTTGATGTCTTCCAGGTTGATGGCGCCGAAGGTGGGCTCCAGCGAGGCGATGATCTCGACCAGCTTGACCGGGTCCTTCTCGTCGATCTCGATGTCGAACACGTCGACACCGGCGAATTTCTTGAAGAGAACGCCCTTGCCTTCCATCACCGGCTTGGAGGCCAGCGGGCCGATGTCGCCCAGGCCCAGCACGGCGGTGCCGTTGGAAATGACACCCACGAGGTTGCCGCGCGAGGTGTACTTGAAGGCGTTGGCCGGGTCCTTGACGATTTCCTCGCAGGGCGCGGCCACGCCGGGCGAGTAGGCCAGCGACAGGTCGCGCTGGTTGACCATCTGCTTGGTCGCCGCGATGGCGATCTTGCCGGGGACGGGAAACTCGTGGTACTCGAGGGCGGCACGGCGCAACAGGGCGCGCTTGTCTTCCGGGGTGGGGGTCGAAGGGGACGATGCGGTCGAATCGGACATGTGCCGTTGCTCCTGGTGGCGCTTCTTCTGGGGGCGCCGATTGTAGACCTCGGTCCATTCCGCCCTACGCCGCATGGCCGGTGGCAGGCATGACCAAAAGCACGGGGCGCCGTCAAAGCCCTGTGGCAATATGTGCGGCTGGGACACAAACCGACAACATCTCGAGAGGAACGACCATGGCCCTGATGGATTTCATCAAGAAACAGTTCATCGACATCATCCAGTGGACCGAGTCCGGCGATGGCACGCTGGCCTGGCGTTTCCCGATGGCCGAGATGGAAATTCAGAACGGCGCCTCGCTCACCGTGCGCGAGTCGCAGATGGCCGTGTTCGTCAACGAAGGCCAGGTGGCCGACGTGTTCGGCCCCGGCATGTACAAGCTCACGACGCAGACGCTGCCCGTGCTCACGTACCTGAAGAACTGGGACAAGCTCTTCGAATCCCCCTTCAAGAGCGACGTCTATTTCTTCAGCACCCGCCAGCAGGTCGACCAGAAGTGGGGCACGCCCCAGCCGATCACGATCCGCGACAAGGACTTCGGTGCCGTGCGCCTGCGCGCCTTCGGCAACTACAGCTTCCGCATCGGCGACCCGAAGCTGTTCCACACCGAAATCTCCGGCACGCGCGACATCTACTCCGTGGCCGACCTCGACGGCCAGCTGCGCGGCCTGGTGCTGCAGAACATCAGCAACGCCATCGCCTCCAGCGGCCTGCCCTTCCTCGACCTGGCGGCCAACCAGATCCAGTTCGCGACCGCGCTGGCCACCCAGCTGGTGCCCGAGTTCGAAAAGATCGGCATCAAGCTCGAGAACATCACGGTCCAGAACGTCTCGCTGCCTGAAGAGCTGCAGAAGATCCTCGACCAGAAGATCGGCATGGGCATGGTCGGCAACGACATGGGCAAGTTCATGCAGTACCAGACGGCGCAGGCCATTCCCAAGTTCGCCGAAGGCGCGGCCGGTGGCGGCGGCATCGCGGGCGACGCGATGGGCCTGGGTGCCGGCGTGGCGCTCGGCCAGGTGCTGGCGCAGAACCTCGCGCAGGGCCTGAGCCCGAACGCCGCGGCCCAGGCCGCGGCCACGACGCAGCAGCCGGCCGTGGCCGTGGTGAGCGCCGCCGACGTGATGACCACGCTCGAGAAGCTCGGCGAACTCAAGACCAAGGGCATCCTCACGCAGGAAGAGTTCGACGCCAAGAAGGCCGAACTGCTGAAAAAGCTCGTCTGATTCGTCGCAATGTTTTCGATAGCGACTGACGCCCGCCCAGCGGGCGTCAGAGGCCTTTTGGGCTTGAATCATTCGTGGCCGGCCGCGCCATCGCACCCGGTGCGCCATGGCTGAGGAAACCGGCTCCCAACGCTACTACCGCGCGCCCTGCCCCGGCTGCGGCGCGCCGGTCGAATTCCGCTCGGCGCAATCGACGCACGCGGTCTGCCCGTACTGCCAGAGCACCGTCGTGCGCCAGGGCGACACGCTCGCGCGCACCGGCAAGATGGCCGAGCTGTTCGACGACTTCAGCCCGCTGCAGCTGTTCGCCGCCGGCCGCATCCAGGACAAGCCCTTCACGCTGATCGGCCGGCTGCAGTACACCTACCCCGGCGGGCGCTGGACCGAGTGGATCGCCGCGCTCGACGGCGACCGCACCGGCGTGCTCAGCGAGGACAACGGCGCCTACGTCTTCGCGCTGCCCTTCGACCTGCAGCGCGCCGCGCCACCGCCCGCCGACCTGCGCGTGGGCGCCACCACCGCGTTCGCCGGCCAGAGCTACACCGTCGCCTCCAACGAACAGGTGGCGCTGACCTCCGCGCAGGGCGAGTTGCCGCACCTGCCCGAGCTCGGCCAACCGTTCGCGATGGTCGAGCTGCGCAACGACAAGGGGCTGGTGCTCAGCATCGACTACGGCACCGCCCCGCCCACCGCCTACCTCGGCCGCTCGGTGCAGCTCGACGACCTGCAACTCACCGGCCTGCGCGACGAATCCGCGAAGGACGAGAAGGGCCGCAGCTTCAACTGCCCGAATTGCGGCTCGCCCGTCACGGTCAACCTGGCCGACAGCAAGAGCATCACCTGCGGTTCGTGCAACAGCATCATCGACCTGTCGCAAGGCATCGGCGGCGAGCTCAAGCACGCCGAGCAGAACGAGCCGGTGCGCCCGCTCATCGCGCTGGGCAGCGTGGGCCAGCTGCAGGGCGCGCAGTGGCAGGTGGTGGGCTTCCAGCACCGCATGGGCCAGGAGCCCGGCGACGACGAGCAGTTCGGCTGGGACGAGTACCTGCTGTACAACAAGAAGCGCGGCTTCAGCTTCCTGGTCGATGCCGAAGACGGCTGGAGCATGGTCAAGCCGACCACCGGCGCGCCCGTGATGGCCGAGAACGGCACCACCGCCACCTACCTCAACAAGCGCTACCAGCAGCAGTACGCCTACAACGCCGAGACCACCTACGTGGCCGGCGAGTTCTACTGGCAGGTCGAGCGCGGGCAGAAGACCTTCAACCGCGACTTCGCCAGCGGCGGCGCGCTGCTCTCGATGGAGCGCTCGGCCAACGAGCTGACGTGGTCGTCGGGCAGCAAGATCGACAGCGGCGCGGTGGCCACGGCCTTCAAGCTCGACGCCAAGAAAGACCTGTTCTCGCGCGGCGACGCGCTGCCCGTGAGCGCCGCGTCGGGCATGGGCTGCGGCACGATCATCCTCGTCATCGTGGTCATCCTCTTCGTGCTGATCATGATGAGCAACTGCAGCGGCGGCTCCTCGAGCGGGTACCGCAGCTCGGGCGGTTCGTACGGCGGCTATTCGAGCGGCGGCGGCCACAAATGACGAAGATCGCGCGCAGGCGCTCTCTTGTTTCTCTCTTTATTGCTACGACTGGAGGTCCCCATGGGAATTGAATGGCTGAAACCGGGCGTGGTCCTCGGATCGCTCGTGTATGCGCTGATCGGCGTGGTGGTCTTCTGGATCTGCTTCTTGATCATCGACAAGATCACCCCCTATGACCTGTGGGGCGAGATCGTCGAGAAGCAGAACAGGGCGCTGGCGCTCGTCGTGGCCGCCATGTGCCTGGGCATCAGCGTCATCGTGGCCGCAGCAATCCATTGAGCGACGCGGCCCTGCCCGCGCGCACCCCGGATGCGCGGGGGCCGCAACCCGTGGAGATCGCGCTGCTCGCCAGCGTGTTCGTTGTCGCGGCCTGCGGCCTCGTCTACGAACTGAGCGCGGCCGCGCTGAGCTCCTACCTGCTCGGCGACTCGGTGCTGCAGTTCAGCACCATCATCGGCACCTACCTGTTCGCCATGGGCGTCGGCTCGTGGCTCTCGCGCTATTTCGACCGGCAGCTGCCGGCGCACTTCCTTCGCATCGAACTGCTCGTGGCGCTGATCGGCGGCGCGCTGCCGGCGATCCTGTTCCTGGCCAACGCCTACGTGCCGGGCGCGTTCCGGCTGCTGCTGTACGGCCTCGTGGTGGTGGTGGGCACGCTGGTGGGGCTCGAGATTCCGCTGGTGATGCGCATCCTCAAGCGCAACATCGTGCTCAAGGACCTCGTGTCGCAGGTGCTGACCTTCGACTACCTGGGCGCGCTCGCCGTGTCGGTCGCGTTCCCGCTGATCCTCGTGCCGCAGCTGGGCATGATCCGCACCGGCCTGCTGTTCGGCGTGATGAACGCCGCGGTGGCCGTGTGGGCGCTGTGGCTGTTCCGCCATGAGCTGCGCCGCGCCGGCGCGCATGCGGTGGCCTGCTTTCTCACGCTGGCCGCGCTCATCGGCGCCTTCTGGGGCGCCGACCACATCACCACGCTGGCGGAAGACAAGTTCTACCAGGACCGCATCGTCTTCAGCGCCAGCTCGCCCTACCAGCGCATCGTGGTCACGCGCGGCGCGCTCGGCCACCGGCTGTTCCTCAACGGCAACCTGCAGTTCGCCGAACGCGACGAGTACCGCTACCACGAGGCGCTGGTGCACCCCGCGATGGCCGCGCACGGCGCGCCCAAGAAAGTCGCCGTGCTCGGCGGCGGCGACGGCATGGCGGTGCGCGAGATCCTCAAGTACCCCTCGGTCGAGTCGGTCACGCTGGTGGAGCTCGATCCGAACATGACGCAGCTCTTCACCACGCACGAGACGCTGGCCGCGCTCAACGGGCACGCGCTGTCGTCGCCGAAGGTGAAGGTGGTCAACACCGACGCGTTCCAGTGGCTGCAGCAGGAGGGCGACACCTTCGACGTCATCGTGGTCGACTTTCCCGATCCCACCAACTTCGCCATCGGCAAGCTCTACACCAACAGCTTCTACGCGCTGCTCGACCGGCGCCTGTCGGCCAGCGGCTACGCCGTGATCCAGACCACCTCGCCGCTGGTGGCGCGCAAGAGCTACTGGACCGTGGCGAGCACCATCGAGTCGGTCGGCCTGAAGGCCACGCCGTACCACGCGCACGTGCCCAGCTTCGGCGAATGGGGCTACATCATTGCGAGCCACCGGCCCTACCGGCAGCCCGACGCGCTGCCGGGCGGCATGCGCTTTCTCACGCCGGCAACGCTGCCTTTGATGTTCGACTTTCCGCTCGACATGGCGCGCGTGCCGACCGAAGTGAACCGCCTGTCGAACCAGACCTTGGTCACCACTTATGAGCAGGAGTGGGGCAAGGTCATGGCGCACTGATATGGCTCGCCCCCAGGCTGCGCGCACTTCGTGTCACTTCGCCAACCCCCTGCCGGGGGCAACACCTGCGGCCCGGCAAAGCCGGTTCCGCGGTGTTCCACGAAGGAACCGTGTGCCATGAGGCGCCGTGGCTTTCTTGGCGTCGCTGCCGGTGCAGGCGCCCTGGCGCTGGCCGGCTGCGAGGCGCCACCGCCGGTTATCGAAGGCGGCTTCACCGGCATCGATGTCGCGCGCGGCCACGCCATGCGCGACGCCACGCTCAAGTCGCAGGCCCCGGCCACCGTCAAGCGCACCCGCGTCGTCATCGCCGGCGGCGGCGTTGCCGGCCTGGCGGCCGCACGCGCGCTGCGTCTCGCGGGCATCGACGACTTCGCGCTGCTCGAACTCGAAGACACCGCCGGCGGCAACGCGCGCGGCGGCTCGGTCGGCGGCATTGCCTGCCCGCTCGGCGCGCACTACCTGCCCACGCCCGGCGACGACGCGCACGAGGTGCAGGACCTGCTCGAAGAACTCGGCCTGCGCCGCCGCGTGGCCGGCCGCTGGACCTACGACGAGCGCCACCTCTGCCACAGCCCGCAGGAGCGCCTGTTCTTCCGCGGCGAATGGCAGGACGGGCTGCTGCCCGTGCACGACGTGGGCGCCGGCACGCAGGCGCAGTACCGCCGCTTCGCGCAGCGCATCGACGCGCTGCAACACGCTGCCCACTTCGCCATTCCCACGCTGCGCTTCGCCGTCACGCCCGAGCTGCTCGCGCTCGACGCCGTGCCCTTCGCGGGCTGGCTCGACCGCGAAGGCTTCGACGATGCCCATCTGCGCTGGTACCTCGACTACTGCTGCCGCGACGACTACGGTGCCGGCATCGCGCAGGTGTCGGCCTGGGCCGGCATCCACTACTTCGCGAGCCGGCACGGCTTTCATGCGCCCGGCGACGCGAGTGGCAGCGTCAACGACACCAACCCCGATCGCGACGGCGTGCTCACCTGGCCCGAAGGCAACGGCTGGCTCACGAAGCAGCTGGCCGCGCCGCTGGGCCAGCGCCTGCACACCGGCCAGGTCGTCACCCGCATCGCCGAAGGGCGCGGCGGCGTCGAGGTCGATGCGTGGGATGCGGCCTCGAAATCGATGGTGCGCTGGCAGGCCGAGCGCTGCATCGTCGCGCTGCCCGTCTTCATCGCCGCGCGCGTGGTCGAGAACCCGCCCTCGCTGCTGACGAGCGCCGCCGCGCACGTGCGCTACGCGCCGTGGCTGGTCGCCAACGTGCACCTGCGTGGCCCGCTGGCCGACCGCATCGGCGCCGCGCCGAGCTGGGACAACGTGATCTACGGCACGCGCGGCCTCGGCTACGTCGATGCGCGCCACCAGGCGCTCGACCCCACGCCGCGCGGCACCGTGCTCAGCTGGTACCGCCCGCTGGGCCCGAGCGGCTACGACACCGGCGACGGCCGCCAGCTGCTGCTCGAGCGCCCGTGGACCGCATGGCGCGACGAGCTGCTGGCCGAGCTGTCGGTGCCGCACCCCGACCTGCCCGCGCTCGCCACGCGCGTCGAGATCACGCGCTATGGGCACGCCATGTCGATCCCGCGACCCGGGCTGCTCGCGCAGATCGGCGCGCACGGCGACCGCGTGGCCGCGGGCCGGCTGTCGTTCGCGCACGCGGACTGGTCGGGCTATTCGATCTTCGAGGAAGCCTTCACGCGCGGCCACATCGCCGGAGCCAGCCTCGCATGAAGACGCTGGTGCTCGGCGGCTACGGCAACTTCGGTGCGCGCATCAGCCGCGCACTGGCGCAGGACCCGGGCATCGAGCTGTACGTCGGCGGGCGCGACCTCGAGCGGGCCACGGCCTTTGCGCAATCGCTGGGCGGCAGTGCACGCGGTGTGCGCGTCGATGCGCAGTCGCCCGACCTCGCGCAGGGGCTGGGCTTCCTGGGTGTGGACCTCGTCATCCACACCGCCGGCCCGTTCCAGGGCCAGGACTACCGCGTGCCGCAGGCCGTGGCAGCCGCCGGCGCGCACTACATCGACCTGGCCGACGGCCGGCGCTTCGTCTGCGATTTTCCCGCCGCGATGGACGCCGCCTTCCGCAGCGCAGGCCGCACCGCCGTGACCGGCGCCAGCACCGTGCCCGCGCTGTCGTCGGCGGTGGTCGATCACCTCGCCGCCGGCTGGCAAGGCATCCGCAGCATCGACATCTGCATCGCGCCGGCACAGGGCGCACCGCGCGGCGAAGCCACGCTCGCGGGCGTGCTCGCCTACTGCGGCGCGCCGATCCGCGTCTGGCAGGGCGGCCGCTGGACCGAGCAGCCCGGCTGGGCGCATCCCGCGAAGGTGCAGTTCGCGCGCATGAAGCCGCGCCGCGGCGCCTTGTGCGACATCCCCGATCTCGAACTCTTTCCGGCGCGCTACGCCGGCGTGCAGTCGGTCATGTTCCGCGCCGCACTCGAAGTCGGCCTGACCCAGCACGCCTTCGCTTTCCTGGCGTTCCTGCGCCGCGCGGGCCTGCTGCGCGCACCGCAGAAGCTGGCGCCGTTGCTGCACGCGACGGGTGGCGTGTTCGATGCGTTCGGCACCGCGCTGGGCGGCATGGTGGTGCGCGTCGAAGGCACCGATGCGCACGGCGCCATCGCGCGCCGCGCCTGGCACATCGCGGCCGACGACAACCACGGCCCCGAGATTCCCTGCATGGCCGCCATCCTGCTGGCGCGCCGGCTCGCGCGCGGCGAGGCGTTGCCGGTGGGCGCGCACGCCTGCGCCGGGCTGCTCGCGCTGCCCGAGTTCGACCCCGAGTTCGCGCGCTGGGGCATGGTGACGGACGTGATCGACGAAGGGGCAAGCGCAGCAGGCCATGGCACACCAGCGCTTTGAATTCGACATGCCGGCGCCGGCCGACGTGGTCTTCGATGCCTTCCACTATCACGTCTGGCGTGCGCGCTGGGACTCGCTGGTCGGCAACGCCCGCGTGGTGGGCGGCGCGCCCTGCCCTTTCGTGGGCGCGGAAACCGAGAACACCGGCGGCGGCTGGTTGCGCGGCCTGTCGATGCGCACGCGCTTCGTCACTTTCGACCGGCCGCATGTGGCCGCGGCGTCGATGGTCGGCCGTTCCTTTCCTTTCAGCCGCTGGGCCGCATCGATGCGACACCGGGACACACAGCCCGGTCATTCGGTGCTGATCTACGTCTACACCATCGAAGCCGGACCGAAAGCCTTGCGCTGGTTGCTGGAGCCCGTGGTGGCCCAGGTCTTCGCGCGGCAGACACAGCGGCGCTTCGCGCGCATGCGCGACTTTCTCGCGGGGCATGCGGACGAGGTCGTTCAGTGGCAACGGGCACAGCATGGGAGCGACGCGGCATGACGAAGACGCGTGACGACGACCGCCTGCTGCGCCTGAGCCTCGTCACCGTCTGGCTCTTCACCGCCGTCGCCAGCATCGTCGAACTCGACGGCCAGAGCCGGCGCGTGCTGGCCGACGCGGGCATCGCCTCGCCGCCGTGGCTGGTGCAGGTGCTGATCGTCGGCGGCGCGGCGGCCGATCTTGCGGTCGGCCTGGCGCTGTGGCTGCGACCCGGCCGCACCGTCTACCTGGCCGCCTTTGCGTTGATGCTCGCCATGACGCTCGTGGCGACCGCGCTGCAACCGGACCTGTGGCTGCATCCGCTGGGCCCGCTGCTCAAGAACCTGCCCATCGCCGCGCTGCTCTGGCATCTGTACCGACGCGCCACGCCATGAACACCTACCTCGTCCTCAAGTGGCTGCACATCGTCTCCAGCGTGCTGATGGTCGGCACGGGGTTGGGGTCGGCCTTCTACATGTTCTTTGCCAACCGCAGCGGCAGCGTGCCGGCGCAGGCGGTGGTGAGCCGGCTGGTGGTGCGCGCGGACTGGTGGTTCACCACGCCCACCGTCATCCTGCAGCCGGTCACCGGCTTCGCGCTGGCGCACCTGGCGGGCTGGCCGCTGTCGACGCCGTGGCTGGCGTTGTCGCTGGGGCTGTTCGCGTTCGCGGGGGCGTGCTGGCTGCCGGTGGTGTGGCTGCAGATCCGCATGGCGGCCCTGGCGGCGCAGGCGCATCGCGAGGGCACCGCGCTGCCGTCGCTGTATCTGCGCTACCAGCGCTACTGGGAACTGCTGGGCTACCCGGCCTTCGTGGCCATGGCCGTCGTGTTCTGGTTGATGGTGAACAAGCCCGCACTTTCGTTCTGACGTTCGAGACGGGCCGGTGCGCGGGCCCTGTGCGGTTTTCACGCAGACTTCACACACAGCGCCATGGCTTCACAGACCGGGCAGAGACTGTCAGGCGCCAACAAAAACATCGGGGGAGCGTCCATGCTTCAAGTTGCCAATCGAAAACTCGCGTCGCTCAGCGACGTGCTCTTCACCGGACTGGGCCGCGTGCTCGGGTTCCTGCGTCCGCTGGCACGCGGACTCATCGGTTCCTGGCGACCTCCGGGGTGGCTGCGCATCGTGGGCGCCTTTCTTCTCTTCGGGCTGCAGTGGTTGCAGCAACGGCTGGCCTGGGTGGTGCTGCTGGCACTGCTGGTGCTGGCCGGCTGGTTCGCGAGCCCGCAGCTGCTGAAGTGGTGGCACGGCCTCACGCCCGACCGCGTCGAGCCCGTCGTTTCCACCGCGCAGATCGTGCCGCCGCCGCGCACGCAGATCGAGAACGACAAAGGGCCCAACCCGGTCGTCATCAACTTCTCCGCCTCGGTCGCGCCCATCGCGCGCATCGGCCAGGAGGCGACCGGCGTCACCATCGAGCCGGCCATTGCCGGGCGCTGGTCGTGGAGCAGCCAGAAGAAGCTCGAGTTCCTTCCCGCGCAGGATTGGCCGGTCGGCCAGCCCTACAAGGTGCAGCTGGCGAAGGACGCGCTCGCGCCGCACATCGAGATCGAGCAGCGCAAGTACGAGTTCACCTCGCCCGAGTTCAGCGCGCGCATCGCGGGCGCGGAGTTCTATCAAGACCCGGTGCAGGCCAACGTGCGGCGCGCGCTCTTCCAGGTGCGTTTCTCGCACCCCGTGAACACGGCAGAGTTCGAAAAGCGCCTGGTGCTGACCTATGACCAGGCCTGCGGCACCTCGATCTTCAGCGTGGGCAAATGCGCGAGCGAGAAGTTCACCGTCAGCTACGACAAGCTGCGCCTCACCGCCACCCTCCAGTCCGAGCCGCTGCCCATTCCCGAGAAGACGCGCCCCGTGGTGCTCAGCCTCACCTCCGGCGCGGTCGCGCAGAAGGGCGGCCCCGGCCAGCGCAGCGACCTCTCGCGCGCGGTCGACATCCCCGGCCTCTTCAGTCTCGACATCTCGAGCATCGACCCCACCATCGTCACGGGCGAGAACGGCGAGCCCGAGCATGTGATGCACGTCACGGCCTCGATGCCGGTGCACGAGCGCGAAATGGCGCGCGTGGTGCAGACCTGGCTGCTGCCCGCCACGGAAGAAGCCAAGGGCGACCCCGAAGAAAAGTTCGATTGGTCCGCCGACCCCGCGAAGGTCACCGACGCGGTGCTGCGCCGCGCGAAGAAGATCAATCTGCAGCCCATCGCCAGCGAACGCGAAGTGACCGAGATGGTCAGCTTCCGCCTCCCGCAAGCCGAGGGCGGTCGCTACCTGCTGGTGCGCGTGGCCAAGGGCCTGAAGACGCCGGGCGGCTACCAGCTCGGCGCGGCGCGGCAAGACGTGCGCCTGCTCAAGACCTTCGCGCCCGAGCTCACCATCATGAGCCAGGGCTCGCTGCTCGCACTTTCGGGCGAGCGCAAGCTGCCGATCCTGGTGCGCGACCTGCCCGGCATCCGCCTGGAAATCGGGCGCCTGCTGCCGCAGCAGTTGCAGCACCTGGTCACGCAGACCAACGGCGACTTCGCGCATCCGCAGTTCAACGGCGGCCTGCAGTCGGACAACCTCGTCGACCGTTTCCAGAAGGAGATTCCGCTCAGCATCCCCGCCGGCAAGGCGCACTACGAGACCGTCGATTTCGCCGAGTACCTGCGCAGCGACGTGGCCGACCGCCGCGGCGTGTTCCTGCTCAAGGTGCAGGGCTTCGACCCCAAGGCCAAGAAGAAGGCCGAAGGCGATGCCACGCAGGCGCAGCCCGAAGAGGAACAACAGGAAGAACAGCAACAGTACGAGGGCGAAGGCGACCCCGAAAGCGGCAACCCCGAAGACCAGAAGGACCAGCGCCTGGTGCTCGTCACCGACCTGGGCATCGTCGCCAAGAAGTCGCTCGACGGCACGCGCGACGTGTTCGTGCAGAGCATCGCCAACGGCCAGCCGGTGGCAGGCGCATTGGTCGAGGTGTGGGGCCGCAACGGCATGATCGTGGCATCGCAATCCACCGATGCCACGGGCGCCGCCAAGCTGCCCAACCTTGTCGGCTACCAGCGCGAGAAGGCGCCCGTGGTGCTGGTCGTGCGCAAGGACGGCGACCTGAGCTTCCTGCCCTTCAACCGCAGCGACCGCACGCTCGACATCTCGCGCTTCGACGTCGGCGGCCTGCGCGCGGCCGGCGTGCCGAACCAGATGACCGCCTACGTGTTCAGCGACCGCGGCATCTACCGCCCGGGCGACACCATGCACATCGCGCTGATGGTCAAGGCGGGCAACTGGGCCACGTCGTTGCGCGACCTGCCGCTCGAGGCCGAGATCATCGACGCGCGCGGCCTCAGCGTGCGCCGCGAGAAGCTCAAGCTCGGCCCCGGCGGCGCGGCGGAAATCGCCCACGCCACGCAGGACACCTCGCCCACCGGCAACTACACCGTCAACCTCTACCTGCCGCGCGAATCCTCGCCCGGCAACCCCGAGGTGCAGGGCCTGCTCATCGGCAGCACGACGGTGAAGGTGCAGGAGTTCCTGCCCGACCGCACCAAGGTCGTCGCCAAGCTCAGCAGCGAAGTGGCGGAAGGCTGGGTCAGGCCCAAGGACCTGAAGGCGCTCATCGACGTGCAGAACCTCTTCGGCACGCCCGCGCCCGACCGCAAGGTCGAGGGCACGCTCACGCTGAGCCCGGCCTTCCCGGTGTTCCGCGCGTTCGCCGACTACGCCTTCTTCGATCCGCAGCGCGCCACCGAGAAGCAGGTCGACGACCTGGGCAGCGTGCAGACCAGCGCCGAGGGCAAGGCCGAGTTCGACCTGCGCCTCTCGCGCTTCGATGCGGCAACGTACCAGGTGCACGTGCTCGCCAAGGCCTTCGAGCCCGAGGGCGGGCGCAGCGTTTCGGCCGAGGCGCAGACGCTGGTGAGCGACATGCCCTACCTCGTGGGCGTGAAGGTCGATGGCGACACCAGCTACGTGAGCAAGGGCGCTGCGCGCAATGCCACCGTGATCGCGATCGACCCGCAGGCCAAGAAGACGGCCGTGGACGCCCTGAAGATCGAGCGCGTGGAGCGCAAGGTGCTGTCGGTGCTCGTGAAGCAGGACAACGGCCTCTACCGCTACGAATCGCGCAAGAAGGAAATCGTGATCGACGAGAAGCCGCTGGCCATCGTCGCGGCCGGCAACACCATCGCGCTGAACACCTCCACGCCCGGCAACTTCGCCTACGTGGTGCGCAATGCCGGCGGGCTGGAGCTGAACCGCGTCGAGTACAGCGTGGCGGGCAACGCCAACGTTTCGCGCTCGCTGGACCGCAACGCCGAGCTGCAGCTCACGCTCGACCGCAAGGACTACGAGCCGGGCCAGGAGATCGAAGTGAGCATCCGCGCGCCGTACGTGGGCGCGGGCCTCATCACCATCGAGCGCGACAAGGTCTACGCCCACGCATGGTTCAAGACCGACAAGACCGCCTCGGTGCAGAAGATCGTGCTGCCCAAGGACTTCGAGGGCACCGGCTACATCAACGTGCACTTCGTGCGCGACCCGGCCTCGGACGAGGTCTACATGAGCCCGCTGTCGTACGGCGTCGTGCCCTTCGCCACCAGCCTGGCCAAGCGCACCGCGAACCTGCAGCTCACCAGCAGCGAACTCGTGAAGCCGGGGCAGACGGTGAAGATGAAGCTCACCAGCGACAAGCCCACGCGCGCCGTGCTGTTCGCGGTGGACGAAGGCATCCTGCAGGTGGCGCGCTACAAGACGCCCGATCCGCTCAAGCACTTCTTCCAGAAGCGGGCGCTCGAAGTGGGCACCCTGCAGACACTCGACCTGATCCTGCCGGAGTTCAAGAAGCTCATGCAGGGCGCCGCCCCCGGCGGTGATGGTGAAGGCGAGCTCGGCAAGCACCTGAATCCGTTCAAGCGCAAGCGCGACAAGCCGGTGGCGTACTGGTCGGGTCTCGTCGATGTGAACGGCAGCCGCGAGTTCAGCTACACCGTGCCCGAGAGCTTCAACGGCAGCCTGCGCGTGATGGCCGTCGCGGTGAACGATGAGACCACCGCCGCCAAGAGCACCCGCACCGTGGTGCGCGGCGACATGGTGATATTGCCGAACGCGCCGCTCGCAATGGCGCCCGGCGACACGGTCGAAGTGGGCGTGGGCCTCGCGAACAACATCGTGGGCTCGGGCAAGGACGTGCCCATTGCGCTCACGCTCACCGCCTCGGGCGGGCTCGAAGTGGTGGGCGATGCGACGCAGACGCTCAAGGTCAACGAGCGCGGCGAAGCGAGCACCAGGTTCAACGTGCGCGCCAAGCCGGGCGAGCAGGCGGTGCTGGGTTCTTCTGCGCTGGTGTTCACCTCGACGCACAAGACCTTCAGCGCGCGTCTCTCGACCGAAGTGAGCGTGCGGCCTGCGTCGCCGTTCGTCACGCTGGTGCAGGCGGGCAGCTTCCAGCGCGCGGGCGAGCTGAGCAGCAAGGCCGACCTGTATCCGAACTTCCGCAAGAGCGATGTGGCGGTGTCCGCCGCGCCGTGGGCCTTCGCGACCGGCCTCATGCAGTACCTGGAGGTCTACCCGCACGGCTGCACTGAGCAGATCACGAGCCAGACCTTCCCGGCGGTACTGCTGTCGGGCCGACCCGAGCTGGTGAAGGAAATGGCGCGCGGCCGCACGCCCGAGCAGGGCCCGATGCCCGAGGCGCGCAAGACCTTCGAGCGCTACCTCGTGCAGCTGCGCGCACGGCAGACGGCCGACGGCGGCTTCTCGCTGTGGCCTGGCGCGGGCACCGATGCTTTCGCCACGCTCTACGCGGTGCACCTGCTCATCGAAGCCAAGGACCACAAGCTGCCCGTGCCGCAAGACCTGCTGCAGAAGGCGAACACCTATCTGCAGGGTTGGCTCGGCAGCGGCGACACCTCGCTCGACGGCTGGCGCCAGCGCACGCAGGCGGCCTACCTGCTCACGCGCCAGGGCATCATCGCGCCGGCCGCACTGGCCAACCTGCGCGAAGCGTGGCGCAACAAGCAGACGCAAGGCTGGAGCGACGACCTGGGCGCCGTGTACCTCGCCGCGAGCTACCAGCTCGTGAAGCAGGAGCAAGTGGCCAACGAGCTGCTCAACCCGGTGTGGTCCGACCTGCTCGCGCGCACCGAGAAGAAGCAGCGCCGCAACGTGTGGGGCGCCTACTACGACCCGCTGGTGCACGACAGCATGACGCTGCACCTGGTGGGCCGCCACTTCCCTTCGCGCCTGAAGACGCTGAAGCCCGAAGTGTGGGAAGGCATGGGCGCGATGGTGCGCGACGGCTGGTACAACAGCCTGTCGTCGGCCTCGATGCTGCTCGCGGTCGATGCGTACTTCGAAGCGGTGGCGCAGAACGCCGAGGGCAAGCTCACGGCGCAGAGCGTCAACGCGCAAGGGCAGGCCGCGGCACTCGCGCTGGGCTCGGTGAACCCGATCACGCGTGCCGCGGTGCCCGCCGGCACGGCCAGGCTCAAGCTGTCGAACGACAGCGACTTCAACCTGTACTACAGCTGGGCCGAACAGGGCTTCGAGCGCAACGTGCCCGCCACGCCGGTGAACCAGGGCCTGGAGATCTTCCATGAAGTGCTCGATGCCAAGGGCAACCCGATCACCAAGGCCAGGCTCGGCGAAGAAGTCACCGTGCGGGTGCGCGTGCGCAGCCTGGAGCGCGCACAGCTCAACGATGTGGCGCTGGTCGACCTGCTGCCCGGCGGCCTGGAGCCGGTGCTGCAGGCCGTGGGCGACGACCAGGAAGCCAATGCCGATGCGCCGATCTGGAAAAAGCGCCTCGGTGGCGGCGGTTCGTGGAAGGTGCAGTACGCCGACATCCGTGAAGACCGCGTGGTGTTCTACGGCGCCGTCGACAAGAACCTGCTCGAAGTGACCTACAAGGCGCGGGCCACCAACGTCGGCGACTTCGTGGTGCCTGCGGCGTATGGCGAGGCGATGTACGACCGGCGCGTGTATTCGCGCTCGGCGGGTGCGCGCTTCCAGGTCGTCGCGAACTGACGCAAGGCAGCGGGGGCCGTCATGCGCTTCAGCGTGAAGTTGGGAAGGCTGCGCAAGCCCGCGCTGTGGGCGCTGGCGGTGGCCGTCCCGCTTGCGCTGCTGCGTCTCTGGCCGCACGCGCCCCTCAGCGAAACCGTCGGCAGCTCGCGCGCCGTGTACGCGCAGGGTGGCGAACTCTTGCGCCTCACCCTCGCAAGCGACGAGCAATACCGCCTCTGGGTGCCGCTCGACCGCATCTCGCCGACGCTGGTCGATGCGGTGCTGCTGTACGAAGACCGCCGCTTCTACGGGCACCCCGGCGTCAACCCCGCCGCGCTCGTGCGCAGCGCGTGGCGCATCGCCAGCGGCGAGCGCAGGCAGGGCGGCTCGACGCTCACGATGCAGCTGGCGCGGCGTGTCTACGGCATCGACAGCCGCACGGCCATGGGCAAGATCGCGCAGATCGGCGCGGCGCTCTGGCTCGAAGCGCGCTTCAGCAAGCGCGAGATCCTCGAGGCGTACCTCAACACCGCGCCCTACGGCGGCAACATCGAAGGCGTGCAGGCCGCGAGCCTCATCTACTTTCGCAAGGACGCCGCCAAGCTCAGCCTGCCCGAGGCGCTGACGCTCGCGGTGATTCCGCAGAACCCGGTCAAGCGCATTGCCGAGCGCGGCCGCAATGCCGAGCTGCAGTCGGCACGCGAACGCCTGTGGGCGCTGTGGGCCGAGCGCGATCCGACCGCGAAGCAGCATGCGCCCGATGCGCAGCTCGCGCTCTCGGCACAGTCGCGCGGCAGCCTCCCCTTTCTCGCGCCGCACGCCACCGACATGCTGCTCGCGCAGGAGCGCGGTGTGCAGGAAGTTCGCACCACCATCGACCTGCGCATGCAGGCCACGCTCGAACGCGTGATGGGCCAGTACCTGCGCACGCACGCCGACGTGGGCATGACCAATGCGAGCGCGCTGCTGCTCGACGCCTCGACCATGCAGGTGCGCGCGCTGATCGGTTCGGCCGACTGGCACAACGACGCCATCGCGGGGCAGGTCAACGGCACGCAGGCCAAGCGCTCGCCGGGGTCCACGCTCAAGCCCTTCGTCTACGCACTCGCGCTCGACCAGGGCTTGCTGCATCCGAAGACCATGCTGAAGGACGCACCGACCTCCTTCGGCCCCTACACGCCCGAGAACTTCGACCATCGCTTCGCGGGCCCGCTGCCTGCGCAGGACGCGTTGATCCGCAGCCGCAACATCCCAGCGGTGGCCGTCGCTGCGAAGCTGTCGAAGCCGGGGCTCTACGACTTCATGCGGCTCGCGGGCGTGCAGAAGCTGCAGAGCGAATCGCACTACGGCCTCGCGCTGGTGCTGGGCGGCGGAGAGGTCACGCCCGAGGAGCTCGCGGGCCTCTACGCCACGCTGGCCAACGGCGGCATCTCGCAGCCGCTGCGCTACACGCAGCCCGCGCCCGACGAGCGGCCGGTGCAGCCGCTTCGCCTCTTGAGCGAAGAGGCCTCGTTCATCACGCTCGACATGCTGCGCCACACGCCGCGCCCCGACACCACGCTGCCCGCGCGCCCCGCCATCGCATGGAAGACGGGCACGTCGTGGGGCTTTCGCGATGCGTGGACCGCGGGTGTGTTCGGCCGCCATGTGCTCGTGGTGTGGGTCGGCAACTTCGATGGCACGAGCAACCCCGCATTGGTGGGCGTCGATGCGGCCGCGCCGCTGTTCCTGCGCATGGTCGATGCGCTGCGCGCCGAGCGGCTCGATCCCGGCGAGATCGCGACGCGCCAGCCGGCGGACTTGCGCCAGGTCCAGGTGTGCACCGCGACGGGCGGGCTGCCCGATGCGCTGTGCCCGGTGCGCACCACGACATGGTTCATCGCCGGCAAGTCGCCGATCCAGGTGAGCAACCTGCACCGCGCCGTGTGGGTCGATGAAACCACCGGCAAGGTGGTGTGCGGGCCGCAGCCCAACGCGCGCCAGCAGGTGGTCGAGCAATGGGGCAGCGACATGCGGCGGCTGTTCCGCCAGGCGGGCCTGCCGCGCGCGAGCCTGCCGACCGATGGCTGCGAGAAGGGCGAGGCCTCGGAGACGGCACCGCTCATCACCTCGCCCTTGCGCGGCGTGCGGCACACGCTGCGTGTGAAGAAGCCCGAGCCGCTCGTGCTGCGCGCCGAAGCGGCGGCGGGCACGCAGACGATCTACTGGTTCACCGATGACGCCCTGGTCGGCAAGGCCGCGCCCGGCGAAGGCATCACCTGGATGCCGGACATGGCCGATTCAGGCCGGCGCTACGTGCTGCGTGCGGTCGATGACCAGGGCCGCGCCGAGTCGCGCGAAGTGACGGTGGACATCGCACCTTGAAGCCGGTGGATGTCACGGCGCCGTCACGCGCAATCGGCATGGTCTCGCGTTTCGACTGAAACCTTTCTTCTGCCCATGACGCGTCTCGCCTCCCTCTCCTTCATCGCCCTGGCCACCGCACTCGCCTGCGGTGGCGCGGCCGCACAGACCGCCTTCCCCGCCACGCTCGCCGGCCACGCCGTGCTATCCGCGCAGAGCTTCGTCGCCGCACCGAAAGACGCGCCGGCCGATCTGCAGGTCAGCGGCAAGTTCACCTCGGGCAAGCGCGTCGAGGCGCTGGGCACCGTCGAAGGCCTCTCGGCCGGCCGTGGCACCGGCGTGTCCGTGCCCTTCAAGGGCCAGCCGCTGCAAGGGCACTCGGGCATCAAGAAGATGGACGACGGCACGTTCTGGATCCTCACCGACAACGGCGCCGGCGCGAAGGCCAACTCGCCCGACTTCATGCTCTACCTGAACCACTACAAGGTGGACTTCAAGAGCGGCAAGTTCAATCGCATCAACACCATCTTCCTGCACGACCCCGACAAGAAGGTGCCGTTCCGCATCGTTCACGAAGGCACGAAGCAGCGCTACCTGACGGGTTCGGACTTCGATCCCGAGAGCTTCCAGTTCGCCGGCGGCGCGCTGTGGATCGGCGAGGAGTTCGGCCCCTTCCTGATCAAGGCCGACCTGAAGGGCAAGGTGCTCGCGGTGTTCGACACGCAGGTGGACGGCAAGGCCGTGCGCTCGCCCGACCATCCGGCGGTCACCACGCCGGGCGCGCCCGGCGGCGCGGTCGATTTCCAGATCAAGCGCTCCAAGGGCTTCGAAGGCATGGCGTCGTCCAAGGACGGCAGCAAGCTCTACGCGCTGCTCGAAGGCCCGGTGTGGAACGCCGAGGCCAAGGACTACGAGAAGGTCGACGGCAAGGAAGCGCTGCGCGTGCTGGAGTTCGACGTGGCGTCCGAAAAATGGACGGGCCGCCACTGGAAGTACGTGCTCGAAGCCAACGGCCACGCCATCGGCGACTTCAACATGATCGACGGCACCACCGGCCTCATCATCGAGCGCGACAACGGCGAAGGCACGAGCGACAAGGCCTGCCCCGAAGGCCAGAAGCGCACCGACTGCTTCCACGACATCGCGAAGTTCAAGCGCGTCTACAAGGTCGAGCTGAGCGATGCGAACGTGGGCGGCGCGGTGCGCAAGATCGGCTACATCGACCTGCTGAACATCGCCGACCCGAACAAGCTCGCGCGCAAGCCGCTGAACGATGGCGTGCTGAAGTTCCCGTTCTTCACCATCGAGAACGTCGACGTGGTCGACGCCACGCACATCGTGGTCGGCAACGACAACAACCTGCCGTTCTCCAGCAGCCGCGAGCCGAACAAGGCGGACGACAACGAGCTGGTGCTGCTCGAAGCCGGCGCGTTGCTGCAGGCGAAGTAAGGCGCCGCGCGTCTTTCAAGGCCCCGCTCGCGGGATGGGCGGGGGCGAGAAAAACCGAGAAGATGAGTATGATTCTCATTCTCCAGGTTTCCTCTCTCCCTCTGTCCCATGAATTTCCGAACGACCTCGCACGTCGTCCGGCGCCCGTCGTGAGCGCCGGCCTCCGCTACCGGATGGGCGTCGCGTCGCGGGCCGTCGCCGCCATCGCGGGCGGCTACGGCGTCGCCGCGCTGTCGGCCGCCGTGCTCGCGCTGGGCCTGCCCGTCCTCTTCGGCATGGCGCGCAGCGAAGCCGCGCTGACCGGCACGCTGGCCTCCTTCCTCGTCTACGCCGTGGCCGTGATGTGGGTCTTCGCCGCGCGCTCGGCGTGGCGCGCCTGGACCGGCCTCGCCATCGCGGCGGCGCTGCAGGGCCTGCTGTTGCTGCTGTGGACCCAGGGCGGCGGAGGTGCCGCATGAAGGAAGGATTCCGTCAGTCGATGGCCTGGCTGCACACCTGGTCGGGCCTGCTGGTCGGCTGGGTGCTCTTCATGGTGTTCGCGGCCGGCACGGCCTCGTACTTCAAGGACGAGATCACCTTCTGGATGAAGCCGGAGCTGCATGCCGTGACGCCTGGCACGGTGCCGCAGCCGGTGGCCGCCGACAACGCGCTGGGTTTCATGCAGCGCCACGCGCCCGATGCCACGCGCTGGTTCATCACCCTGCCCACCGAGCGCGAGCCCGGCGTGAGCCTGCTGTGGGCCAAGCCGCCGCCGCCACCCGGTTCGCCGCCCGTGGACCGGCGCCGCAGCTTCGACCGCGCCATGCTCGATCCGGCCACCGGCCAGGCGATCACCGCGCCGCGCGAGACGCGCGGCGGCGAGTTCTTCTACCGCCTGCACTTCGACCTGCACTACATGCCCGCGCTCTGGGCACGCTGGATCGTCGGGTTCTGCGCGATGTTCATGCTGGTGGCCATCGTCAGCGGCATCGTCACGCACAAGCGCATCTTCAAGGACTTCTTCACCTTCCGTCCGAAGAAGGGCCAGCGCTCGTGGCTCGACGCGCACAACGTCACCGCCGTGCTCGCGCTGCCGTACCACGCCATGATCACCTACACCGGGCTGGTCACGCTGATGTTCATGTACATGCCGTGGGGGCCGCAGGTGGCCTACAAGGCGCACGGCGGCAACGACACCTTCTTCGCCGAGGCCTTCCCGGGTGGCGTGCGCACGCAGATCAAGGCCTCGGGCACCAAGGCCGCGCTGGCGCCCCTCGCGCCCATGGTGGCGCAGGCCACGGCCCACTGGGACGGCGCGCCCGTGGGCCGCATCGTGGTGCACCAGCCCAACGACGCCAACGCCGTGGTCTCGCTCACGCGGGCCGAAGGCCGGCACCTGTCGTACGACCAGCCCAGCATGCAGTTCAACGGCACGACCGGCGCGCTCATCGGCAGCTTCGGCGACGTGCCCAAGGCCGCGGCCGAAACGCGCGGCGTGCTCTACGGCCTGCACATCGGCCGTTTCGCCGATCCGCTGCTGCGCGCGCTGTTCTTCGTGTCGGGCCTGGCGGGCTGCCTGATGGTGGCGACGGGCCTCTTGCTGTGGGCCGTGAAGGAGCGCCAGAAATACGCCAAGACCCTCAAGCAGGGCGGACGCATCGGCGTCGGCCTGCGGCTCGTCGACGGCCTGAACCTCGGCGCGATCGCGGGCTTGCCCGTGGCGATGGCCGCCTTCTTCTGGGCCAACCGCCTGCTGCCGGTCGACGTGGCCGGCCGCAACGAGGCCGAGATCCGCTGGTTCTTCATCGTCTGGGGCGCCACCGCCGTGCTGGGCCTGCTGCGCCCGACCCTGCGCATGTGGCAGGCGCAGCTTGCGCTTGGCGCGCTGCTGTTCGCACTGCTGCCGGTGCTCAACGCCTTCACCGGCCCCGCGCCGCTCACCGTGAGCCTGCGCACCGGCCCGAGTTCGGTGGCGGGCTTCGACCTCGTGGCGATTGCGCTCGGCCTGGGGCTCGCGGGTGCGACCTGGCTGGTGGAGCGCAAGCGTCGCAAGGCGCTGGCCGCGCCGAAGAAAGCCGTCAAGCCGCCGCCGACCGAGCTCGCTGCGTCGGGCCAGGGGTCGTGATGCCGCTGCTCGGGTTGGTGTTCGCCGCCTCGCTGGCCGGCTTCTGCGCGCTGAGCCTCGCGATGGACCGTCACAGCGAAGACGTCTTCGGCCGCGGCAGCACGCCGGGCGCCTGGCGCCGCTGGCTGCAGCTCGGCGGGACGGCGCTGCTGTGCTTGTCGCTGTGGGCCAGCCTGGAGGCGGCGGGCGGGTCGGTGGGATGGGTGCTGTGGCTCGGAGCGCTGACCGCGGCGGCGCTGGCGACGGTGGGGTTGTTGAGCGGGTTGCCGCATCGCTTTCACTGGATCGCGTCTGCAGCAGGGGGCGTTGCGTTTCTCAGTCTGCTGTTCTGCCTGTGATCGCGCGGGCATCCGGACCCGCACCCGTCCGCGCACTCAGTGGACGCTCTTCCAACCCACGATGAGGTAGGTCGCGAAGGCGGTGGCGATCCAGATCCACGCCAGAGCGCGTTGCTCCTGATCGAGCGGCGCGTGCAACGGCCGGCTGCCCGCGGGCACGGCCAGGCGGGTCGTCGGCGAATCGATCCCGACCGCCTGCAGGGTGGCTTCCGACCATTCGCTCGGCCGACGCCGAAATTCGGCGAGCGCATGCAGCCATTGCGGTGGCAGCAGGAGCGGTGCGGCCAGTGCCATCAACACGGCGCAGAAGGCGCGCAACGGTCTTGATGCATGCGCACGAGGCCCGGCGAAAAAATTCAGGGTGCCAGCCAGGTCCAGGAACAGGCGTTCGCGGTCGTGTTCCGGTGTCCGCCAGCGGGTGGCGGGCAATTGCTCGGGGCCGTGACGCATGAACACCGCGATGAAATCGACGACGGCCTTGCACGTCTCGTTCTCATGCGATTGCGTGCATCGATGACCGAAGCCCCAGCTCGGCAGCGGCAACGTCAATGGCTCCGTGCCCTGCTCCACGGTGGTGACGAGGGCATCGTCCTTGTTCAGCATCAGCAGACGCAAGTCTTCGGAGGTCTGCGTCGCGGGGCATCCCTTGCGATGGGCGACACGGATGCGGTCCCACGCGACCCAGCGGTCCTTCCCTCCCTCGCGCCACCACAGCCTTTGGTTGCGCCGGTCGCACAGAATCCCGACGTTCAACGGCGAGGGGCGCAGCACCTCCCTGAAGGTCAAAAAAATCGAGCGCGCGCCGAAAATCACGGCGTACAGCGTCACGCCGATCAACCAGAGCGCGATCAGCGTGCCCATGATCGTCTGGGGTATGTCTACATGGAACAGCAAGGCCACCAGCGGCGCGGCCATCAGCAGACCGAACCAGACCGCATAGGCGGACACGACGGACTCGGGCTCCCGCAATTCCAGTGCGGTATCGCTGATCCGCGAAATCACGCCTTCGGCGCAGACCGAGGACAGTGGCGGCCCCTTGGACGCGTGGACGTCGTAGATGCGGTACTCACGTCCATCGAACCGGTCCGATTCCTTGTGATGCAGCAGCCACTGCTGCATCCAATACGGCGGGCGGTCGTCCACCAGCCTGGCGAGCCGCTTGCGGACCGTGCTCACCCCCGCATCAACGCCTCGATCTCATCCGCCTTCACCGGCACCCCCCGCGAAATCAGTTCGCAGCCCGTGGCCGTGACGATCGCGTCGTCCTCGATGCGGATGCCGATGTTGTGGAATTTCTCGGGCACGCCCTCGCCGGGGCGCACGTAGATGCCGGGCTCCAGCGTCAGCACCATGCCCGGGTGCAGGATGCGGCTCGGGCGGTTCTTGATGAGTTCGTTGGACAGCGGGTCCTTGCGCTCGCTCACCTCGCCCACCTGCGTGGGTTCGACATAGCTGCCGCAGTCGTGCACGTCCATGCCCAGCCAGTGGCCGGTGCGGTGCATGTAGAACTGGAAGTAGGCGCGCGAATCGATCACGTCGTCGACGCTGCCGACCTTGTTGCCGTCGAGCAGGCCCAGGTCGAGCATGCCCTGCGCCAGCACCTTCACGGCCGCGTCGTGCGGGTCGTTGAAGCGGTTGCCGGCCTTGGTGGCGGCGGCCGAGGCGTCCTGGCTGGCCAGCACCAGGTCGTACAGCGCGCGCTGCGGGCCGCTGAACTTGCCGTCGGCCGGGAAGGTGCGGGTGATGTCGCTGGCGTAGCCGTCGAGCTCGCAGCCGGCGTCGATCAGCACCAGCTCGCCCTGGCGCACGGGCGCGGCGTCGGCGCGGTAGTGCAGCACGCAGGCATTGGCGCCGGCCGCGACGATGGAACCGTAGGCCGGGTACTGCGAGCCGCCCAGGCGGAACTCGTGCAGCAGCTCGGCGTCGAGGTGGTACTCGCGCACGTCCTTGCCCTCGCGCAGCATGCGCGCCGACAGCTGCATCGCGCGGATGTGGGCGCGGGCGCTGATCTGCGCGGCGCGGCGCATGATGTCCTGCTCGTGCGCGTCTTTCACGAGGCGCATCTCGTCGAGCGGGCCGCACAGGTCGCGCTGCTCCTCGGGGCACAGCGCGCCGTAGCGCACGCGCGCCCGCACCGACTGCAGCCAGCCGTCGATGCGGGTTTCCAGGCCCTTGTGGGTGGCGAAGGGGAACCACACGGTCGAGCGGTTCTCGAGCAGCTTCGGCAGCTTGGCGTCGAGGTCGTTCACCGAAAAGGCCTCGTCCACGCCCAGCGCGGCGGGGGCGGCGTCGGGGCCGAGGCGGTAGCCGTCCCAGATCTCGCGCTCCAGGTCTTTCGGTGCGCAGAACAGCGTGGCGCGGCCGTCGCCCGCCAGCACCAGCCAGGCGTTGGGCTCGGTGAAACCGGTCAGGTAGTAGAAGTAGCTGTCGTGGCGGAACAGGAAGTCGCTGTCGCGGTTGCGCTGGCGCTCGGGCGCGGTCGGGACGATGGCGATGCCGTCCTTGCCCAGTTGCGAAGCGAGGCGCGCGCGGCGCTCGGCGTAGATCGTGGTGTCATTGAGCATGGGATTTCACTTTCGATACGGTGCAAGTCCGGGGTCCGCGGGTACCAGATGCCGCCATGGGAACACATCCTGCGCAAAGTGGCTGACGTAGCCGCCGATCGTTGACTGGATGACCATGAATTGCAGCCGCTGCCGCACGCCCTGCAGCTGCTGCAGCTGGGCCAGGTCGAGGCAGGTGTTGCGCAGCCTCAGCACGCGCAACTGCGCGCCCACGGGGCTGTGCAGCAAGGCCTCGTAGTCTTCGAAGGCCGTGATGCCGCCGGGGGTCCGGTCGGCCGGCCACGCCATCTGCTGCTCGGTGGATTCGGAAAAATCCAGCAGCCTGAGGCCCGGCAGCTGCGTTGCGGCGGCCAGGTGGCGGATGAAGTGCTGCGTGTCGAAATGGGCGCCGACGCACAGGCTGCTCAGTTGCGGCAGCGGCACGGCGAAGAAGTCGGCGTTCGGCGCGTTCGGCACCGTCAGTTCGCTCAGGTGCGGCGTCTTGCGCACCCAGCGCGCGATGTCGCCGCCTTCCTCGAGGATGCCGTCGCTGGTGCAGACGAGCGACTGGTTGTGGTCCTCCGGCTGCGTCGGCTTGATGAACAGCGAGCGCAGGCGGGGAAACATCACCGGGCTCTCGAGCAGCGGCGTGAACATCCATTCGCGCGAGCCGTTCGCCCCGCTGTCGGGGCCGCTGAACGACAGCGAGGTGATGCAGTCGGCCACGTCCTGGCGGCTCAGGCAGGCCAGGGTTTCGTCGAAGGCGTCGCCCCAGGTGTCGCCGAAGTACTCGACGTGCCAGCCCTGGCGCATGGGCGCGAGGCTCAGGCGCGTGAAGTCGCTCACGTAGAGCGGCACGGTCAGCGGGTCTTCGGGCGCGCCGTCGTTGCGTTCGGCGGCGGTGGCCAGGGCCAGGTCCTGCAGGCGCTGCGGCAGCAGGCGCAGGGCGTCGGGCAGCGGCGCAAGCGTCATGCGCCCGCTGCCGGCGCGACCCCGGCGTTGAGTTGCTGCAGGCGCTGCGGCGTGCCCACGTCGGTCCAGTCGCCGGTGTAGAGCTCGGCGCTCACCTGCTGGTTGTCCATGGCGACGCGCAGGATCGGTGCCAGCGGGGCTTTGGCGCCGCCCGGGTTGCCGGCCGGGATGTCGCAATACGGCGGCGCGAACAGCGCGGCGCGGTACAGGCCGATGGTCGAGAAGGTGTATTTGTCGGCCGCCTGGTTCAGCGCGAGCCCGTCGCCCGAGAGGCCGAAGTCGCCCTTGAGGTTGTGCGCCGGGTTCGGCACCAGCCACAGGTGGGCGAGCTTGCCGCTGGCCAGGAAGCGGTCGACCGCGGCCTGGGTGAAGCGAAAGCCCGGCGCGAACACGTCGCCCGCCGCGACCCAGAACACCTCGCCCAGCAGCGGCAGCGCGCGCACGATGCCGCCGGCTGTTTCAAGCGCGCCGCCGAAGTCGCGGCCCTCGTCGGAATACGAAATGGACAGCGCGCCATGCCCATTCAGCACAGGGCGCGCGCCGAACCGGGCGGCAACCTGCGCGCCGAGCCAGTCGGTGTTGACCACCAGCTCGGTGAAGCCGCCCTCGGCCAGTGCTTCCATCGGCCACTGCATCAGCGGCTTGCCGCGCACTTCGAGCAGGGGCTTGGGCGTGGCGTCGGTCAGCGGCCGCATGCGTTCGCCGCGGCCGGCGGCCAGGATCATCGCGCGCACCGCCATCACTGCACCGACCCGGCCACACGGCCACGTTGCAGTTCGTTGCGTTCGCTGTGGCGGGGCTGGAACAGCGCCACCAGGCACGCCATCAGCGCATGCGCCTTGGCCGAGTGGTCGGCGCCGAAGTTGCAGACGTACACGTCGAGCGTCACGCCGCGCTGCTCGGGCCAGGTGTGGATGCACAGGTGCGATTCGGCCAGCAGCAGCGTGGCCGTCACGCCGCCCGGCCCCTGCGGCGTGGCCGGAAAGCCGTGGACCAGCTTGCCCACGGCCTGCAGCCCGGCGGCGGCCACGGCCTTGGTGCAGACCTCGCCGAGCGCGCGCCCGTCGGTGAGCCATTGGAGGCCGCATTGGCAGTCGTGGAGATCGGCGGTGAGGTGCAGCCCTTGCATGGGGGGCAACTCTAGCAGCCGGGCCTGCGACACAAGAGAGCATCAGCGGGGTGTTGGCCCTGTATCGAGGCCGGGCGCGGCTCGCCCGGTAAAATCTCGGGTTCTCCCGTATCCCC
>NZ_JBYSZY010000048.1:0-48578 GCF_058787635.1 Variovorax sp. FW305-3-2-15-B-LB1
CCCGCCGGCCGCCGCCTCGCTCGTCGTGCGCGGCAACCTGCAGCGCGACCTGTTCCGCCTGGGCGTCGTGCCCTGCGCGGCCGTGGCGCTGGCGCTCACCGGCTGGTTCACGCACAACCGGCTGCAGACGCTCGAAGCCGCCTTCGACGCCGAAGGCCAGGCGGTCGCCAAGCAGGTGGCGGCGATGTCCGACCTGAGCCTGTACGCGGGCGACCTGCCGGCGCTGCAGAACGTGGCCTCGGCAGCGTTACGCGGCGGGCAGGTGACGCGCGTGGAGATCAGCAACAGCGCCGGCGTGTACGTCACGGCCGGGCCCAAGAACGAATCGCTCGCGCAGCTGCGCATGTTCAGCGCGCCGGTCACCTTGCGCGAGGCCTCGCGCGCCAGCGCCTTCGCGCCGGCCGGCTCCACCGCGGCGGGCGACACGCCCATCGGGCTGGTGCAGACCTTCCGCGACACCACCGCCTACACGCACGAGCGCAGCCGCTCGCTCATCGCCGGCATCGGCATCGCGCTGGTCGCGCTGCTGGCGGCGTGGGCTTCGGTGCGCCACATGGCGCGCACGGTGGCGCGGCCGCTGCGGCGTGTGTCGCGCACCGTGGCGGCGCTGGAGGCCGGCCACTTCGAGGTGCGCTGCGATGTGGTCGAAGGCGGCACGCGCGGCACGCACGAGCTGGCCGTGCTCGCACACGACATCGACCGCCTCGCCGAGCGCCTGCAATACAACCGCCAGGTGAGCGAAGAGCGCGTGCGCGAGGCCACCGCCGTCGCGCTGCAGCGCATGGCCGAGGCCGAGCAGGCCGCCCTGTCGCGCGCGCGCTTCCTGGCCGCCGCGAGCCACGACCTGCGCCAGCCGCTGCATGCCATGGGCCTGTTCATCGACGGCCTGCTGCCCAGCGCCACCGAGGCGCAGCGCCCGGCCGTGCTGCGGCTGCAGGAGAGCACCGGCTTCATGGGCGTGCTGCTCGACGACCTGCTCGAAATTTCGCGCCTCGATGCGCAGGTGCTCACGCCCGCCATCACGCGCGTCTCGCTGGCCGCGCTGTTCGACCAGCTCGACGCGCAGCACGCGCCCGCCGCCAGCGCGGCGCAGGTGCGGCTGCACTGGCGCGACCGCGGCCTGGCGGTGCGCAGCGACGCGGCCATGGTGCAGCGCATCGTCGGCAACCTGGTGGCCAACGCGCTGCGCCACGCACCCGAGGGCGGCACCGTGCTGGTGGCCGCGCGGCGCAGCCGGGCCGGCGTGCGCATCGAGGTGCGCGACAACGGCGTGGGCATCGCGCCCATCCATCAGGGCCGCATCTTCGAAGAGTTCTACCAGGTGGCCAACACCGAGCGCGACCGCCGCCGCGGCTTCGGCCTGGGCCTGGCGATCTGCGCGCGCATCGCCACTTTGCTGGGCACCCGCATCACCGTGCGCTCGGCGCTGCAGGCGGGCAGCACCTTCGCGTTCACGCTGCCGCCCGCGCGCAAGGCCGACGTCGCGCCGCCCGAGCCCGCACCGGTGGCGCCGGCGCCGCTGGCCGGCCTGCGCTGCCTGGTGGTGGACGACGACCCCGCCATCCTCGACGGCACGCACGCGCTGCTCACGCAATGGGGCTGCGAGGTCGAATGCGTCACCACCGGCGCCGAGGCGCTGGCGCGGCTGGGCACCGGCGACATCGTCTACGACGCCGTGCTGTGCGACCTGCAACTGGCCGGCGACGCCGACGGCGTGGAAGTGATCGATGCCGCCCGCCGCCTGCAGCCCGGCGCGCTCGCCGTGCTGGTGTCGGGCGCCACCGGGCCCGAGGTGCTGCAGCGGCTGCGCCACGGCGGCGTGACGCTGTTGACCAAACCGGTGGCGCCGGCCAAGCTGCGCGCACTGCTCACCACGCGGCGCCACGCGCCCGGCGCCTGACCCCGCATGCCCACCGCCATCGACCTGAAAGACGTCCGCCCCTTTGTCGCCACGCCCTGCCACGGCGGCGCGGTCGGCACCGAGTGCGCGCGCAGCCTGCTCGGCCTGGTGAACCTCGCGTGGACCCACGGCTTCGCGATGCAGACGCGCTTTCTCGACGGCGACAGCCTCGTCACGCGCGCGCGCAACCGGCTGGCCGCCGAGTTCCTGGCCGACACGCGCTGGACGCACCTGTTCTGGATCGACGCCGACATCGGCTTCGAGCCCGAGGCCGCGCTGCGGCTGCTGGGCGCGGGCCGCGACGTGGTGGCCGGCGTGTACCCGCACAAGAGCGACGGCTGGCCCGAAGGCGGCCTGCGCGCGCCGCTGCCGGCGGGCACCACGCGCGCCGACTTCGAGGCGCTGCATGCAGCGTTCCCGGTCAACGTGAACGACGCGGGGGCGCGCGTGGACGCCGACGGTTTTCTCGAAGTGCTGGACGCGCCCACCGGCTTCATGCTGATCGCGCGCCGCGTGCTCGAGCAGATGGCGCAGGCGCTGCCCGAACTGCGCTACACGCCCGACCGCATGGACGACCCGGTCGCCGCGGCGCGGCCGCACTACCGCTTCTTCGACGTGTTTGCCGAACCGAACAACGGGCGCTACCTCAGCGAGGACTACGGCTTCTGCCGCCGCTGGCAATCGATCGGCGGGCGCGTGCATGTCGACACGCGCTCGCGGCTGTCGCACCAGGGCCTGCGCACCTACCGCGGCGACTTCGCGAGGACGTTGGGGCTGGTCGGCTGAACCGGTTCTTGCAGGTCCAGCGGCAAGGTGTTGCGGTCGTAGTCGCGGTCGGACTCGATGCGCCTCAGTTGCAGCCCCGGACCTTCTTCCGCGAGGTAGTCGTAGCCGATGGCCTGGAACTGCCGCGCCGGATCGAGCCGCGTGTACAGGTCGCGGCGCGCCACGCGGTCGGCGTGACGGATGCTCTTCAGGTGGTAGAGCCGGTAGCGGCTGTAGAACATCAGGCCGTGGCGCTGCGCATCGTCGGGCAGCCAAGGGCCGTGCAGTTCCGAACTCGATTCAAAAGAGATCTGCTGCGGCAAACGGAACAGCCGCGCGCGCGACTTGCGGCCCCACGGGCCGTCGCTGCGCCAGGCGTCGGGCGAATTCCAGAGTTCGCAGGACACGAGCGACAGGCTGGCGAGCTGGTTGTCGGGCAGCGAATCGACGGTCGCGTGCAGGTGGCGCAGGAACAGTTCTTCGTAGCGCTCGTCGGCATCGCACACCAGCACCCAGCCCGCGCCGTGGCGGCGCGCCGCTTCGAGCAGGCGGCGCTTGTTCTCGTTCTCGCGCCACACATGCGCGCCGTCGTCGCACGGCGGGTTCGACAGCAGCTCCAGCAGCATCGGTTCGCGCCGCAGGATGTCGGCGGTGCCGTCGGTCGAACCGTCGTCGAGCGCGACGATGCCGTCCACGTGGCCGCGCAGGTGGTCGAGGCAGCCCGGCAGACAGCGCGCTTCATTGCGCACTTGCAGCACGCAGACGATGCGCAGCCGCGACGTGAGACGCTGTGCGATCGGCGGGCGCGCGCACCGCGGGCAATGAAAGGCGCTGGGCTCGTGGTGCAGCAGGCGCGCGCAGACCTCGCACTGGCGGCGCGAGCCCATCGGCACCACGGGTGCGGCGGCCAGCCAGTCCGGCGCTTCGGCGGGCCATGCGCGGGCGCCGTCGTCGCGCGCGATGCGGTCGAAGTCGCGGCCCCATCCGGCATCGCCCGCGCGCGCCTCGTGCGGTGTGCACTTGATCCAGTCGACGTCGCGGTCGAACTGCTCGCCGCCCGTGCGCGTTTCGTCCGACAGGTGCAACAGGTGCGCGCCCGGGCAGGCCAGCAGCTGCCAGCCCGCCATCTCCAGGCGCACGCGCAGGTTGTCGTCGTCGCCGCCCCATTCTTCGAAGGATTCGTCGTAGCCGTGCACGGCCTCGAAGGCCTCGCGCGCGCAGCACAGCGAGCCGTAGAAGGTCTGCAGCAGCAGCTCGGACGGCACCTGGCGTGCGAAGACGGTCTCGAGGGTGTCCGTGAGTTCGTCGAAGCGCGCAAAGCCGACGCGGCCGACCGCCACGCCGCGCGCGTGCCCCATCGCCGCCTGCAGCAACAGGGCCGGCGCATCGCCCACGTAGGCGGACTCGGGCGAGTGGACCAGCACGAAGCGCCCCGCGCTGCGGCGCACACCGGCGTTGATGGCCTTGCAGGGCGGGCGCCATGCATGCGTGACGTCGTTGACGAGCACCTTCCAGCGGATCTGCGGACAGTGTTCGACCAGCGCCAGCACGCCGGCTTCCTCCCCAGGTTCGTCGAGCGCGAGCACGACCTCGATGCCGGGCCGCGCCCAATACCCCGCATTCATCGGCAGCACGCGTTCGAATTCGGCAAGCTTGCGGTAGAAAGGCAGCACGACGCTGAGCCACGGACGGTTCGTGTCAGCCTCTCGACCTTCCGACGTCATGATGTTCACTGCATCGCTCCTTCAGCGATGACGCACCGGAGATGCCCATGCAAGGCTGCTACATCAACCTCGAGCGAAGCACCGAGCGCCGTGCCGCGATGGACGCGCAGCTGCAGCGGCTCGGGCTGACGAATGTCCGGCGGCACGCAGCCATCGACGCACAGGCACTCGCGCCCGGCAACGCGGCAATCACGCCCGGCGAGCGTGCCTGCTTCCTGTCGCACACCGAAGCCCTCGCGCGTGCGACCCCCGACGAAGCGCTGCTGGTGCTCGAAGACGATGCGCAGCTCAGCGAGGCCCTGCCGGCCGTGCTGCGCAGCGGCGCACTCGCGCAACTCGAAGCAGAAGGCTGCGACATCGCGTTCCTCGAATGCCAGCCCGTGACCTCGACGCAGCACCTGCTCGCGCTCTGGCACAGCCTGCAGCGGCGCCTGCCGCCGCAAGGCAGTGGCGCGCCGCGCCATGCGCTGTCGGGCATCGATTTCCTCGACGCGCGCACGCTCTACAACTGGGGCGCGGTCGCCTACGTCGTCACGCCGAAGGGCCTGCGCGTGCTGCCCGCGCTGCTGCAGGAAGCGCTCGCGCACGGACCATCGCAACCCTACGACCTGACGCTGGGCAGCTTCCTGCGCGACGGCCGCCTGCAAGGCGTGGTTCTCTCGCCCTTCCTCGCCACGCCGGCATGGGGCAGCCATGCCGACAGCACCCTCGGCAGCCCCGCGGAATCGGCGGCGCACGACGTGCTCGGCGGTGCGTTGCGGCGCCTGTTCTTCGCCGGGCCGCTCGACGGCCTCGAGGCCCATGTCGCGCCGTGGCGCCACGCCCCGCTCACCGACGACCCGCAGCTGCGGCTGCTCGCGGACCTGATGGCCCAGCTCTTCGTGCTCACGGCCCGCGATCACGCGCCGCGCTGACACCTTCTCAAAAATCCGAACAGCCGTTGCGCCGCTCGGTGTTCACGCAGCTCAGCAGGTTGGGCCGCGAGCGCACGCGCGACCATTCACGCGCCAGCACGTCGGCGCCCTGCTGCGCGCGGTCGCCATCCAGCGGGCCGGTGGCCAGGCAGATCGGCGCCTGGCCGATGTTCCGGTCGTACAGGTACGAGGTCAGCGGCTCGCGCACCACGTCCACCGAAGGCAAGAGCGGCAGGCCGCTCACGCGCAGCTGGCCCGGCACCACGCGCACCGCGTAGCCCTCGGCCGAGGTGAAGCTGCCGTTGATCGGGTACAGGCCCGTCGGACTGCCCGGCAGCGCCGGCGAGAACATCGAGCCGCTGAAGCCCGCTCCGGTGTCGCCCAGGATCAGGCCGGTGATGCTGTAGATGAAGAACGGGTTGGGCGCGCCCACGGTGCGCGACGCGTCGGCGATCACGATGGTCGCGGTCGGTTGCTGCGCGTAGATGAAGTGGTTGTCGCCCGGCGTCACGGTCACGGTGCACAGGCCCAGGTAGGCGCAGTGATAGAAGTTCGGCAGCGGACCCGAGCCGGCCAGGCCGCCGCGCGTTTCGCCCACCCAGGTGTCGGCCCACACGCGCCACAGCGCACCCGAGATGCCATGGCCGCCCGGGTTCTGGAAGCGCGCTGC
The DNA here is from genome assembly GCF_058787635.1 of Variovorax sp. FW305-3-2-15-B-LB1. Lineage (NCBI taxonomy): Bacteria > Pseudomonadati > Pseudomonadota > Betaproteobacteria > Burkholderiales > Comamonadaceae > Variovorax > Variovorax sp. FW305-3-2-15-B-LB1. Next base: position 5,974 of record NZ_JBYSZY010000048.1, read on the forward strand.
CGCCACGAGCTCGGTGCCGCTGGTGCTGCTGACCGGCGCGCCCAGCGTGAGGTCGCCGCTCAGCGTGCGCACGAACACGGTGTTGGCGGCCATCGAATCGGCCGACGTGACCTGCGGCAGGTTGCCCGCCGCATCGAAGCCCGTGACCGACACCGGCCCGATCGTGACCGCGTTCGCGTCCACGTAGGCAAAGCCGCCCGCCGCGCCGCCGCCGACCGTGGCCACGTCGTTGCCCGGATTGCGCAGGTCGACACTGCCGTTGCGCGAGCGTGCGAGCAGCGTGCCCGCCGTGATCGTGCCCGCGCCCGACTGGCTCACGTTGCCGCCCGACAGCAGCCCCAGCGTCGCGGCCGAGACCGGCGCGTTGAGCGCGATGCCGCCGCCACCGCCTTCGTTCTGCAGGGTGAGCGCACCCGAGGTCGTGAGCGCGCCGGCCACCGTGATGGCGCCTGCGTGCGTGGTGCTGCCCGCGACGATGGTCGGCGCCGACAGCTGCGCGAACTCCGCGCCCGACACCGAGAAGCCGTTGACCGTCGGGCCGCCCAGCACGATGGGCGTGGCCGTGTCGTCCGACGCGACCATGTTGGCATCGACCCCGCCCGGTCGCAGGTCGATGGCGCCGGCCGCGACCACCGGCGCCTCGATCACGATCGAATCGCCGCTGCCGTCGTTGCTCGCGCGCAGCAGCACGTTGCCGCTGCTGCGGATGCCCGGCAGCGCGCCCGGCGCGGTCGGCGCACCGCCGGCCTGCAGCACGACACCGCGCCCGCCGTTCTGCGAACGGCCCGTGACCTCGATGTTGCCGCCGCCCGTGGTGACGAGCTGCGCGCCGTTTTCCAGCCGCACGCCGCTGTCTTCGGTCACGCCCGGCGCCGAGGGGTCGTTGTTGAAGTTGTAGCCGCGCACCGCGATGTTGCCGCTGCCGGTGGTGATGGAACTGCCGCCGTTGATGAGCACGCCGTGCGCCGCCGCGAAGGTCGACGAGGCCTGGCGCCGCGCCACGCCCTGCACCGTGACGTTGCCGCTGGTGGTGCTGATGGTGCTCGGGCCCAGCTGGCCGCTGGTGATGACCACGCCGCTGTCCCACGTGGTCGAGGTGCCGCGGATGTCGACGTTGCCGGTGGCGCTGGCAATGCGCGCGCCCTGCAGCAGCACGTCGCCGCCCTCGATGCGCACGTTGCCGCCCGCGCCCGCGTCGCTCTGGCCGACGCGCGTGTCGACCTGCACGTCCTGCGTGAGCACCACGGTGCCGGTGGGCGCACCGGGCTGGCCGCTGAGCAGCGACACGTTGCCGCCGTCGGTGATGACCTGCCCGCCGTTCAGGCGGATGAAGCCGCTGCCGGGCGTGCCCGTGCCCAGCGCGTTCATCGTCACGCTGCCGCCTTGCGTGAGGATGTTGCCCCCGAAGTCGATGAAGCCGCTGTTGCCCGAGGGCGTGCCGTCGGGGTTGACGCCCGCGTTCATCACCACGTTCAGGTCGTCGCCGCCGGTCGCGCGGATGGTGGTGCCGGGCGTGCGCGTCTGGATGCCGCTGGCGGCGTCCAGCTGCAGCGTGAGCGGGCCCTTGGAGCCGGTGTAGTTGATGTCGACGTCGGCGTCGAGCGTGATGACGCCGCCACCGCCCGTGCCGGTGCCCGTCGTGATCTTCACGCTGGTGCCACCGTTCAGCGCGGTGTTGATGTCGCCGTCCTGGATGGTCGAGTTGGCAACCGCGTCGTAGGGGTTGGTCGGCAGCGTGCCCGCGGCCGTGCCATGGGCGATGGTGAGGTCGAAGGGGTCGATGAACCACTGCCCCGCCGCGCCCACCGGTGCCGATGCGTCGACGCGCGCGCCGCGCAGGTCGAAGCGCCCGGCCGAGGTCTCGATGCGCCCGCCGTCGCCGCCGGCCGCGCCGCCGCGCGCCGAGAGCTGGCCGTGCGCGCGCAGCGACTCGGTCGCCACCACCTTGATGCTGCCGCCGTTGCCCGCGCCCGTGCCCGCGTTGGCTTCCAGGCGCGTGTTGCCGCCGACGGCGATGGCGTTGCTGGCCGCGATATCGATGCTGCCGCCGCCGGTCGCGCCGCTGGCGTCCAGGCGCGCCACCGCGGGCGAGCCGTCGGAGTTCGTGGCGCCGTCGATGAGCACGTTGCGCCCTTGCACCGAGATGCTGCCGCCCTTGCCGCTGTCGCTGGCCACCGAGGCCAGCGTGCCGACGCTGGTGCCCACGCCGGAGATGAAGGTGACCATGCGCATCGAGATGTCGGTGCCCTGGGCGTCGATGGCGATGGTGCCGCCGTCGGTGCGCAGCGCCGTCGGATGGTCGGCGTCGGCCGTGACGGCCACGCCGTAGGTGGGCGTGGTGGACGCCGTGATGATGATGTCGGGGCTGCCGAGCGTGGCGCTGAAGCCTTCGCTGCCCGCGTGGCCGATCACGTCGATGCGCCGGCCCGCGCCGGCCGAGACCGCGCCCCGGATGGCCACGCCGTTGCCGCCGCCGGCCGACATGTTCCCCGCCGCAAAGCCCGTGTCGGTGCGCAGGCCGTCGAGGTTCGCGCCCTGGCCTTCGATGCGCACGTCGCGCTCGCCGGCGACGGTGGCGTCGTCGATGACGACCGCCGTGCTGGCGCCCACCGCGGCGCCGCCGATGTTGGAAGTCCAGGTCGGGCCCTGGCCCTTGATGCCGATATCGCCCACCGACTTCAGCACCGCGCCGCTGCCGATGGCGACGCCGCTGCGCCCGTAGCCCGCGAGGCCGTCGAGCTGCAGGCCGCCGGCGCCCGCTTCGACCGTGCCGCCCGTGATCGACACGCCGTTGCTGCCGCGGAAGATGAAGTCGCTGTTGTTCTGGTCGTCGATCCAGGTGCGGCCCTGGCCGCGCATCGTCACGCGGCCTTCGCCGCCGGTGGTGACCTGGCTGCCGGCCAGCGTCACGCCGTCGCGCCACACGAAGTCGCCGGTGTCGCCGCCGAGCGGGACGATGCCGCCGATGGCGCGGCCGTTCTGCGCATCGCCCTGGCCGAAGAAGCGCACGTCGCCGCCGTTGGCCGCGATGGTCGCGCCGGTCAGCACGATGGCGCCGGCATAGTCGGTCTCCGCAGAAGGGTTGCCGCTGCTGTTGTTGATGTTCTTCGCGTTGGTGGCGACGCGCCCGGTCGCGTCGGCGTTGAAGTCGACGTGCAGCGCGCCTTGCTGCGATGTGATGGCCGAGCCCTCGTTCATCACGATGCTGCCGGCCGAATCGACGCGCAGCCGCGCCGTGCCGCCTTCGCTCTTGACGACCTGCACGCCGGGCGCAAAGGTCACGCCCGCGCCGAGGCCGGTGCGCCCGCTCGCCAGCGTCACGTCGGTGCCGCGGCCCAGCGTGTCGCCGACACTGCCGGCGCTCACGGAGCCGCCGGTGAAGGCCGGCAGTTTGCTGTCATACGCCGGCACGTTGCCGGCCTCGACGATGCCCAGGTCGGACTGCTTCGCGTTCACCGTCCAGCTGCCGTTGGCGCCGCCCTGCGCACCACCGCCTGCGTCCACACGCACGGCCTGCACGCGCACTGAATCGGCCTCGTTCGAGATCGCACCGCCCTTGCCGGCGCCCGCGCCGCGCGCGGTCATCTCGCCGTAGGCCTGCAGCCGCGACTCGCGCTCGGGTGCCGGGTCGGCCTCGCCCACCAGGGCCTGGCCCTGGGCACTGGCCGTGGTGACGGTTCCGCCCGCGCCGCCCGTGGTGGCGTCGGCGCGCAGCACCGAGGTGGACGACAGCGCCACGTCGTAGCCGTGCACCGACACGCTGCCGCCGCCGGCCTGGCCGCTGGCGTCGATCACCGCGCGCTGGTCGCCGCCGCCGGTGCCTTCGATGCGCACCTGTCCCGCCGCGATGCGGATGGTGCCGCCGTGCTGCCCTGCGCCCATGCCGGTGGCGTCGAGCGTGCCGCCGTTCATCTCGATGCGGTTGTTGCTGCCGGCGCCGAGCACGATCTCGCCGTTGACGTTCTCCAGCGTGCGCGCACGCACCGTGCCCGACTGGTTCACCACCAGCTCGCCCGCCGTGGTGGAACTGCCGATGAGCATCACGCGCCCGCCGTCGGCCTGCAAGGTGGCGCCTGCGGCGTTCACCACCTTGGCACTGGTGGCCATGGCATCGGCCGCGACCACGAGGTTGGTGAGCCCGTCGTTGCCCAGGTCGAAGCTGATCTTGCGGCCCGAGGCCAGAGCGACGGTGCCGCGGTTGGCGACGATGCTGCCGGTGTTGGTCACCTCGGCGCCCATCAGCACCACGGGGCCACCGGTGGCGGTGAGCACGCCGGCGTTGCTCACCACCTTGGCGTTGGCGTCGTCGCGCAGGAAATCGAGCTTGGTGCTGGCAGCATTGAGGAAGTCGTTGTCGGTGGTATTCAGTGCCAGCGTGGACGCCACGAGACCGCCCACGTTGACCGTCGCGCCCTGGCTGAACACCACGCCGCTCGGGTTGATGAGGAACACGCGCCCGTTGGCCGTGAGCTGGCCGGCGATGGTCGAGAGCTCGCCGCCCGTCACGCGGTTGAGCAGGATGCTGGACGCGCCCATCGACTGGTTGATGTTGACCGCGTCCTTGGCACCGATGGAGAAGCTGTTCCAGTTGATGATCGCGCGCAGCGACGACTGCGAAATGCCCAGCGCCTGTCCGCCCACACTGGTGGCCGACGTGGTGGTGCCCACGGTCACGCCGCCCTGCGTGGTGTAGCCGTTCGGGCCGAAGCTCGGCAGGATGGTTTGTGCCAGCGCCGGGGCCAGGCCCATGCAGGCGATCGAAAGCGCCAGCGGGCGCAGCGGATGCCGGGGTTGGAAGGTGGTGCGGGGCTTCATGGTCAGAACGCCTTCTGCAGCTGCACGTACAGCCGCGGGTTGCGCCCGCCGCCGTCGATCTGCGCGGGCGGTGTGCCGGCGCGCCAGGCGAGCGTGGCGTTGATCGAGAAGTTGCCCGGGCGCGACCAGCTCAGGCCGATGCCGTAGCCGCGCAGGCTGTGGGAGTTCTCGCCATCGAAGGGCGAGGGATGGCGCGCGATCTTTCCGCGTGCCGCGTCGTAGAACAGGTAGGGTGTGATCTCGTCGGTCGCGGCCCAGCGGTATTCGAAGGTGCCGATCAGGCCCTGGTCCACCAGCAGTTCGCCCGAGGGGTAGGCGCGCACCGCACGCGCGCCGCCGAGCGCGAGCTTTTCGGAGGCATCGAGGTTCTTGCTGGCCCACTGGCCGCCGACCGAGAAGTACAGCGAATGGCGCGGCACGATGGCCTGCAGGCGCGACACCTGGAAGCTCAGCTTGGTGAAGCCGCCTTCGGTGTGGCGTCCGCCGAACTGCTGGTCGGACTGGAAGCTCTGCGCGTCGCGGATCGACAGGTCGCCGTGGTACAGCGTGCCCGAGCTGGCCCAGTAGCCGCCGCCCAGCACCTCGTCGCGCCGCTCCCAGGCCCAGCCGATGCCGAAGCCCTGCACGCGCTTCTTGGCCGTGAAGTCGACGCCGCGCAGCTCGTCGGTGAGGTCCTTCACGTCGGCCGTGAGGCGCAGGAACAGGTTCTGCTGGCGCTGGCGGATCAGCGGGTAGTTGAGCGACACGTCGAGCACGTCGGCGCGGCCGCGCGCGTCGAGGTCGACGAACTTGCCGCCCAGGTCGTAGCTCACGCGCGAGATGCCGATGCCCGCGCGCAGGCCGCTGGTGCCCAGCGGCGCCTCGTAGGCCACGCGGCCGTACTGCAGCGCGTTGCTGTTGGACAGCAGCAGGCGCGCATCGAGGTTGTCGCCGATGCCGAAGGGGCTGAGCCAGCGCGCCGTGCCGCCCACGCGGTAGCGCCCCGCCTCCTTGGTGCCGTGGTTGTCGGCCTCGGCCGAGAAGGCCCAGCGCGCGCCGGCCTCGACCTCCACCGACAGGTCGGTGGTGCCGGCCTGCGCGCCTTCCTGCAGGCTGGACGACACCTTGAGGCCCGGTTGGTCCGACAGCAGCAGCATCGCGCGCTCGTAGGCCGGCGCGTTGACCGCCTCGCCCGGCTGCAGCGCCGCCAGGAAGCCGCGCACGCGCGCCTCGCTGATCGGCGCCTCGGGCGCGACCAGCACGTCGACCTTGCCGAGCCGGCCTTCGATGATGCTGATCTCGACGATGCCGTCACGCACGGTCTGCACCGGCACCACCGCCTGCGCGAGGAAGTAGCCGCGCTCCTTGTAGCGCGTGGTGATGGCCTGCGCGAGGCCCTCGAGGTCGCCGAGCGTGACGTCGCGGCCGATGTAGGGCGCGGTGATGGTCTGCAGCTCTTCGTTGCTCAGCGCCTTCACGCCGTTCAGGCGCAGGTCGGTGAGCTTGAAGCTGCCCGCGGCGGCGCGCTGTGGCGGCGCGGGCAGCGTTTGCGGGGCGACGGCGCCGGTGGCCTGCGCGACGGGGCGGTCGCAGCTGCCGCACGGGTCCTTGGTGGGCAGCAGCGTGGTGGCTTCCTGCGCATGGGCGCGGGGCATGGCGACCCACAGCGTGGCGCCGACGAGTGCAGTCGCCGCAATGGCGATCGGCGTCGGCCGTGGACGAAGGCGGATCGCAGGGGCCATGGCAGTGCTTCTTTGCAGGAGGGAGCGTGGCGAAGACATGGTCAGCTCCCCACCGTGAGGCGCCAGTTGCCGATCAGGTTGAACGGCGCCCAGAAGAAGGGGTGGGACATCTTGGGGTCCTTCAGCACGGCCAGTTGCCCGGCCTGCATGGCCTTCTGGATGTCGCGGCCCTTGGCGAGCTCGCCATACAACGTGCCCATGAGCACGGCGGTGGCGTCGTCCGACACGGGCCACAGCGAGGCGATGAGGCTGGAGCTGCCGGCCGAGAGGAACGAGCGCGTGAAGCCCAGCACCTCGTCGCCCTGCGCGATGCGTCCCAGGCCCGACTCGCAGGCCGACAGCGTGACCAGCGCCGTGCCGTCCATCGGCAGTGCCAGGATCTCGTGCGCCTCGAGAAAATTCTGCTTGCCGCCTTCGTTGGCCAGCAGGATGCGCGAGTACAGCGGATCGACCTCGTCGGCCTCGGCGTGCGCCGCCACGTGCATCAGCGGCGAGCGCGAGGCCACGTCGCGGAACTGCGTCTTGGTGGCGGCCGCGCCCATGTACACCGTGTTGCGTGGGAAGAGCTGCGCGAGCTGCTTGACCTCGGTCTCGGCACCCGGCAGGTCGTACTTGTCCTCGATGCGCGGATTGCCGAAGGCCGTGAGCGACGCGTTCACGCGCGGCGTGCGCTGCGCCAGCTGCACCGCGATGCTGATCGACGGCGCCACCGACACCGGGTGCGTCTCGATGAGGTAGCGCCCGTCCAGGCGCAGCGCCTGGAACGGCAGGTAGTGCAGCGGCCCGTGCGGCACCACCACCACGCGCTGGCCCGGCGTCAGGCCCAGCGGGCCGAGCAGCGCGGCGCCGAGCTTGTCGGCGTTCGTGATGGCCGCGCGGCGACCGCGCACGATCGAGTTTCGAAAGGTCTCGACGAGTTCGGTGAGCTCGTCGCGCTTCACCGCGATGCGCTTTTCGACAATGCTGTCCGGGCCGACGACCCAGACCATCAGGCGGTCGGGCAGCGCGTGGTACTGCACCACACGCTCGTCGGCCGCCAGCGTGCGCTGCAGCGCCGCCACGCCGACCGTGCCGGCCGACGACTCGCTGAGCTTGGCGCGGCCGCGCACCGCATCGAGCAGCGCGCGCGAGCGGCTGTGCTCGCTGACCTCGAAGGCGCGCTGCGGATCGCCCGCTTCGCTGTACACCGCCACGCCGCGCTCGAACACCGACTGCAGGTCGGAGAACAGGCCCATCTTCACTTCTTCGCTGCGAAAGCGCGCGCGCACCTGGTCGACATCGGCCAGCGCGCGGCCCGCGGCCTCGGCCGCAGCCTGCTTCTGGCCCAGCGCGAGTTCGCTGCGCGCCACACCGTCCCAGGCCCAGAGCCGGTAGTAGGCGGTGTCGGTGCCGACCTGGCGCGTGGTGAGCGCGCGGTACTTGTCGCGTGCCTCGGCCGGCTTGTTCTCGGCCAGCAGCAGGCGGGCGCGCGTGCGTTCGAGCTGCGCGGCCAGCGGCGCTTCGCGCGGCTCGGCCATGTCGCCGAGCACCTGGCGCGCGCGTGCCGCATCACCCGATTCGATGAGCGCGTTGACCAGCGAGGCCTGCACCAGCGGCGCGTAGCGTGGCGAGCTGTTGGCCAGTGCCTCGTCGTAGCTGAGCACCGCGCCGGCGAAGTCGCCGCGCCGCGTGCGCACGTCGCCGATCACCTTCTGCACCGGGCCGACCACCAGCTTCGGATCGCGCGCGGGATGGCGCAGCGCTTCGCGCGCGAACTCCTCGGCCTTCTCGAGCTGGCCCGAGTAGCTGTAGACGATCGCCAGGTCGCGGTTGGCCACGGCGCGCAGGTTCGGGTCGCTGGTGGCGTTGGCCAGGTGCAGCGCCTTGCTCGCGGCGCGCACGCTCTGGCGGAACTCGCCCGCCTCGGCCAATGCGACCGCCTGGCTGCAGTATTGATAGCCCGAGAGCTTGACCGCGTCCTGCCCGTAGAGCACCGCGCCTTCGCTGGTCAGGGCCAGCAGCGTGTCGGTGTCGGCCAGCCGCGCCTGCGCCATGCGGTCGGCCGCGGCCTCTGCATTCGGGCCACCCGCCGCAGCGGCGGGAGTTGCAGGTGGTGGCGCCGGACGTTGTGCCTGCGCCGAAGGGCCGCCGGGGCCCAGAAGCAGCACACCCACCAGGCCGACCGCACCGGCAAGACCGGCACGGCGACGCGCCGGATGCGCACATCCCCATCTCGAAAACCACGCCATTGAACCCCCTCGACCCATGCACTCGCTGCCGCGAACGCTCGACGCCGCGGGAGTGCGCGCCGTTCAGGCCTCGTGGGAAAGTCTAGGAGCGGGTGTTCACCTCGCCTATTCGCAATACGGTCTAGCGCAAATGGCGTAGAGCCGGCTCACGCTAGGCGGGCACGCTGTCGATGTTGAGTCGGTCCCAGTGCCGGTGCTTCGCAATCGCCGCAATGAAGTCGTGCGCGATCTGCGTCGCCGCCGTGGCGTCGCCCAGGTTCGTGACCGGCGTTTCGGCCACCACCACGCCGGCCGGTGCCTCGCCCTCGGGCGTGACGCCGAGCGTGGCCAGCAGTTGCACGCCCTCGCCCACCGCACAGATCGCCTTGCAGTGCTTGTAGGCCTCGAGCACGAAGTGCACGGCATCGCCCTGTGCCGCGAGCGCGGCGGCACCCTCGGCGCCCGCCGGCACAAGCACGGCGTCGAACAACACCGAGGCGGTGTTGGTGAAGGTCATGTCGACGTCGATCTGGCGCTTCGACGCGCTGGCCACGGTGCCGAGCTTCGGGCCCACCACCTTGCACAGCACGCCCACCTGCTCGAGCGCATCGCGAATGGGCTTGAGCGAGGCCGAGTCGACGCCGTCGGCCACGAGGATCGCGACCTTGCGCGTGCGCACCACGCCGTCGGCGCTGCCGTCGCTCATGCGCAGCGCGGGCGACTCGTCGATGGGCAACTCGATGCGGTGTTCGCGAAAGCCCGAGTACCCCGCCGCCGCTTTCGCGTCGGGCTCGCCGATGCCCAGCGGCTCGGCCACGCGGCGCGCGAGCTTTTCATCCACGTGCGCGAGGTTGTCGACCATGCGCTGGCGGATGGCGGGCACTTCGAGCTTCGAGAGTTCGAAGCGGAAGGCCGCGACGATGTGCTCCTTCTCGGCCATGCTCTGGCTGTTGAAGAACAGGCGCGCCTGCGTGAAGTGGTCGTCGAACGAGGGGCTGCGGCGTCGCACCTTCGGCGACTCGATCTCTTCGGGGAACGATTGGAAGCCGTGGCTGCCGCCGTCCACGCGGAACTCGGTGCCGCTGCCCAGGGTGTTGGGCTCGTAGGCGACCTGGCCGCGCGCGATGGTCTGGCGGTGCATGCCGTCGCGCTGCATGTTGTGGAACGGGCACACGGCCTTGTTGATCGGCAGCTCGTGGAAGTTGGCGCCGCCCAGGCGCGAGATCTGCGTGTCGGTGTAGCTGAACAGGCGCCCCTGCAGCAGCGGGTCGTTGCTGAAGTCGATGCCGGGCACGACGTGGCCCGGGTGGAAGGCCACCTGCTCGGTCTCGGCGAAGAAGTTGTCGGGGTTGCGGTTGAGCACCAGCTTGCCGATGCGCTGCACGGGCACCATCTCTTCGGGGATCAGCTTGGTCGGGTCGAGCAGGTCGAAGCCCAGCGACTCGGCCTTGTCGGGCGCGATGAGCTGCACGCCCAGTTCCCACTCGGGGAAGTGGCCCTGTTCGATGGCTTCCCAGAGGTCGCGGCGATGGAAGTCGGGGTCCTTGCCGGCGATCTTCTGTGCCTCGTCCCACACGAGGCCGTGCACGCCGAGCTTGGGCTTCCAGTGGAACTTCACGAAGTGGCTCTCGCCGCGCGCATTGACGAAGCGGAAGGTGTGAACGCCGAAGCCTTCCATCATGCGAAGGCTGCGCGGAATGGCGCGGTCGCTCATGGCCCACATCAGCATGTGGGTGCTCTCGGGCATGAGCGAGGCGAAGTCCCAGAAGGTGTCGTGCGCGCTCGCGGCCTGCGGCATCTCGTGGTGCGGCTCGGGCTTCACGGCGTGGATGAGGTCGGGGAACTTCATCGCGTCCTGGATGAAGAACACGGGGATGTTGTTGCCCACGAGGTCGTAGTTGCCCTCGCGCGTGTAGAACTTGACGGCAAAGCCGCGCACGTCGCGCACGGTGTCGGCCGAGCCGCGCGAGCCGGCCACGGTGGAAAAGCGCACGAACACGGGCGTCTTGGCGTCGGGGTCCTGCAGGAAGTCGGCGCAGGTGTACTGCGACATCGACTGGTAGACCTGGAAGTAGCCGTGCGCCGCCGAGCCGCGCGCGTGCACGGCGCGCTCGGGAATGCGCTCGTGGTCGAAGTGCGTGATCTTCTCGCGCAGGATGAAGTCTTCGAGCAGCGTCGGCCCGCGCACGCCCGCCTTGAGCGAGTTGTGGTTGTCGGGAACCTGCAGGCCCTGGTTGGTCGTCAGGTGCGTGGGGTGCTCGGTGGTGAAACCCTCGAGCTGCAGCTGCTTGGCGTTGGCGCCGTCACCGGTCTTGGCGGTGCTGGCGCGGCGGCCTGCGGCGGCCTTGTTCTGGGGGGACATCGGGGTTCTGGGCATCGATGCGGGTCGGCTCAGCCGGCCTCGTTGCTGTTGCCGCTGCCGATGAAGATGTCGAGCACGTTCACCACGGCGATCAGGCCGATGCAGGCGGTCACGGCAGCCACCGCCCAGATCAGGATGTCGTCGCCCCAGGTGCCCATGAGCGAATCGAACAGTGCCGAGATTTCCATGATGTTTTTCCCTCCGAGAGAAGCGGGGCCGCGCGCCGGCAAATCCGCAAAGAGGAAGCTTAGGTGGGGCCCGGTGCGCGGGCCGTAGTGGCCGCCCCTCCCCGTCTGTGGGAGAAGGTGGGCGTCACCGGTAGGAGGGCGCCGACAGGCGCGAGCCTCAGGCGCCCGGGTCGAGGACGCGTTCGCTGGGCCGCGCGAAGTAGAACCACTCGGCGCCCGGCAGCGCCATCGCGTTCGGGAACACGATGAAGCCGTCGTCGGGCGCGCTGACCAGCGTGCCGTCGTGCCGCATGCCCACGGGCTCGCCGCGCTGCACGGGGTCGAAGGTGGCCCAGTCGCGCACGAAGCTGTCGTCCTCGTGCAGGCGGTCGGTCACGCTCGCCAGGCGCAGCAGCTGGGGCGGCTGCGGGGGCGCGGCCGACAGGCCCGGCGGCAGCGCCGCCATGCCCAGCAGCGCGAGCGTGCGGCGGATGGCCGCCCACGCCACCTGCGGCGCCTGCGGGTCCTGGTGCTGGCCGCATTCGAGGGTGACGCCGTAGCCGCCGCAGCTGCGGATGTACTCGTTGGTGCCGCGGCCGAAGTCGATGGCGGCCTCGTCGACGGCCGCGCCGCGCTGCGCAAGGCCGGCGGCGTAGATGTCGAGCCAGCCCTCGACCACTACGGGCGTGCCGATGTGCAGCGCGAGCCGGCCTTCTTCCTGCGCGCGCGCAAAGGGTTCGAGGCTGCCGCTGTTGTCGCGCGGGCCGATCATGGCGAAGGCCTCGCCCTCGCTCTGGAAGGAATGCAGGTCGAGCAGCACGTCGTGGCGCGCGATGACGGGCGCCAGCCGGTTGGTGATGCGGGCCTCGTAGTCGGCCGGCGTCTCGCTCGGGCGGAACAGGCGGTTGAGGTTGCGCTGGCCCTCGCGCTGCAGGCGGCGCCGTGCGAGCGGGTTGGCCACGGGCACGAGCGTGAGTTCGCCGCGCAGCAGGCGCAAGTCGCCGGCATCGAACTCGGCCAGCACGCGCGCGATGCCCTCGGTGCCGCAGGTCTCGTCGCCGTGCACCCCGCCGATCACGAGCAGGCGCGGGCCAGGGTTCAGCGACGCGAATGCGTGAAGGCGCAGGCTGTCGGTGGCGGTCGCGGCGTCGTCGAAAAGCGGGGTGGACATGCGGGCGATTATGCGGAGGCGACTGTGGCCACGCAAAAGGCAAGACCCTGTGGCATGGCGGGCGCGCAGCGCGAACCTACAGCCGCGCCCTGGCCTGTCCTACCGCCCCGTGGCGGGGCGCCGCGCAAGCTGGCGCCGGACCCCGAACTTTGAAGGAGCACACGATGGCCCAGCAGCCGCGCAAGGACAAGAAGGACACCACCCGCGTCGAAAAGGACGGCGAATCGGCACCGCGCCTGCCGCACGAGCGCGACCAGTCGTCGGACAGCCAGGTGATGCAGGACGGCCAGCCGCCCGAGAAGGGCCGGCGCGGCTACGAGGACGTGGAACGCGGCGTGGTCGACACCGACCGCGGGCTCACGCCCGAGCGCACGCCCGACGGCAAGGTCAGGCCTTGACGGTGGCCAGCTGCTGGCGCATGTCGCCGATCACCGCGCCGTAGTCCTTGGCGTTGAAGATCGCGCTGCCCGCCACGAAGGTGTCGGCGCCGGCCGAGGCCACGCGCGCGATGTTGTCGGCCTTGATGCCGCCGTCCACCTCGAGGCGGATGTCGCGCCCGCTCTGCTCGATGCGCTTGCGCGCCTGCTCGATCTTGCGCAGCGCCGAGTCGATGAAGCTCTGGCCGCCGAAGCCGGGGTTGACGCTCATGATGAGGATGAGGTCGATGTCGTCGATCGCCCAGTCCAGCGCCTCGAGGCCGGCGCCGGGGTTGAACACCAGGCCGGGCTTGCAGCCGGCGGCCTTGATGGCCTGGATGCTGCGGTGCACATGGGTCGAGGCGTCGGGGTGGAAGCTGATGTAGTCAGCGCCCGCTTGCGCAAAAGACGCGGCCAGCGCGTCGACCGGCTGGATCATCAGGTGCACGTCGATGGGCACGGGCGTGCCGTCGGCGGTCTTGGCGTAGGGCTTGAGGGCCTGGCAGATCATGGGGCCGAAGGTCAGGTTCGGCACGTAATGGTTGTCCATCACGTCGAAGTGGATCCAGTCGGCGCCGGCCGCGATCACGTCGGTCAGTTCCTGGCCGAGGTGCGCGAAGTCGGCGGAAAGAATGGAGGGCGCAATGCGGAACGGGGTGCTGCTCATAACCCCGGATTCTCGCAGCCGACGGAAATCCGAGGAAAGGCCTCCGTTACCATGCGCCCCATGTCACACAGCCCCTTCAGCGTACAGGTCGAACCGCGTTACCTGGCCGACCAGTCCTCGCCCAAGGACAACGTCTACACCTTCTCCTACACGATCACCGTCACCAATGTGGGCACGGTGGGCGCGCAATTGATCGCGCGCCACTGGCTCATCAACGACGCCTCGGGCCATGCGCAGGAGGTCAAGGGCCTCGGCGTGATCGGCCAGCAGCCGCTGCTGGCGCCCGGCGAATCGTTCCGCTACACCAGCGGCTGCCGCCTGCAGGCGGCCAGCGGCACCATGCACGGCAGCTTCTTCGTGGTGACCGAAGAAGGCGAGCGTTTCGACGTGCCGGTTCCCATGTTCGTGCTCGAAGCCGACATTGGCGGCGCCCCCGTCTCGCGCGTGCTGCACTGAGCGCGCCGCGCTCGTTCTTTTTCTTTTCTCCCCGCTCCCCATGGCTGCCGCATCGCGCGATCTGCAGGGGCTGCTTGCCGGCCTCGACCCCACGGCCGATGTGGCGCAGCGCCACATCTGGCTCATCAACCTCTTCGACTGGCTGCGCGGCGACCGCGCCTCGCCGCAGGCCGCCATCGGCCGCGTGCAGCTGCTGCTCGACGCCGTCGAGGCACGCCCCGAACTGTGCGATCGGCTGCGCGCCTGGTGGCGCGCGTTCACGCAGTCGGTCGACCTCACGGCGCTGCTGGCCGACTACGGCTTTGCGCCGCGCACCGCCTTCCTGAGCGAGTTCGGCGAACGCATGCGCCGCAAGATCCTGCCGGGCACGCCCGAGACCACCGACGCCTCGGACCTGTTCCGGCTGGTGCTGCCCGGCGTGTTCGACGCCGGCTGGATCGCGCTGCTGGACGACACCCAGCTTGCGCGCATCGGCGCGCTGCTGGCCGACGCCGCGCCCATGCCCGACGGCTCGGCGCGCTGGCGCCACACGGTGATGGACGCCGTCACCTACTGCTGCAGCCAGGTGGTGGCGACGGGCTTTTCGCCCGAGCTGCGGCTGCGCATCAGCCCCGAAGCCGGCGAGGCGCGCCCTTTCCACGCCCTCATGGCCGACCTGGACGCGCTGCGCGAGCAGATGTTCGCCCTGCCGCGCGACGAAGAATCCCTGCAGGCCGCCTTCGTGGCCTTCCGCGACCGGCTCGACGCCTGCCGTTCCAGCGCCTCGTCGGTCTACACGCACCTGGAAGACAACGGCATCTCGGTCGGCCTGGTGTTCCGGCTGCGCCAGCTGCGCGAGCGGGTGCTGCGCATCCGCGAGCTGCTCGACTGCCTGATGTCGCCCGTGCCGGGGCCCAGCATGGCGCGGCTGGTGGGCAAGCTGGTGCTGGCGGGCGGTGAGCGCAACAGCATCCGCGCGCTGATCGCCTCCAACTCGTCGATGCTCGCGGCCAAGGTGACCGAGCGCAGCGCCGAGACGGGCGAGCACTACATCACCCGCGACCGCCGCAGCTACCTGCAGATGGTGAAGAAGGCCGCCGGCGGCGGCGCCTTCACGGCGCTGACGGTGCTGGCCAAGTTCGGCATCTACGCGCTGGCCCTGTCGGCCTTCTGGAGCGGGCTGGCCGCGGGCCTCATGTACGCGGCCAGCTTCGTGGCGATCCAGCTGCTGCACCTCACGCTGGCCACCAAGCAGCCGGCCATGACCGCGCCCGCCATGGCGGCGCGGCTGCGCGACATCAAGTCGGACGACGCCGTGGACCAGTTCGTCGACGAGGTGGCCAACCTCGTGCGCTCGCAGGTGGCGGCGGTGCTGGGCAACGTGCTGCTGGTGGTGCCGGCGGTGGGCCTGCTGGTGCTGGGCTGGCAGGCCGCGCTGGGCCGGCCGCTGCTGGACGCGGCGCATGCGGCCTCCACGCTGCATTCGCTGTCGCTGCTCGGGCCGACCGTGCTTTTCGCGGCAATCACCGGCATCCTGCTGTTTTCGTCCAGCATCATCGCCGGATGGACAGAAAACGCCTTTGTCCTGCATCGCCTGGACTCCGCCATGCGTTACAACCCTCGCATCGGCGCCTTTCTCGGTGCCGCCCGGGCCCGTCGCTGGGCCGCCTTCATGCGCACACACATCTCAGGCTTCGCCTCCAACATCTCGCTGGGACTCATGCTCGGACTGCTGCCCGCGTTCGCGGGCTTCTTCGGGCTCGGGCTGGATGTGCGCCATGTCACGCTGTCGGCCGGCCAGATCGCGGCCGCGGCGGCATCCATCGGCCTGCCGGCACTGCACCAGCCGGCCCTGTGGTGGGCGGTTGCGGCGATCCCGGTGATCGGCGCGCTCAATGTGAGCGTGAGTTTCTACTTCGCTTTCCGGCTGGCGCTGCGCGCGCACAGCGTGAGCCTCGGTGACCGCGCCCGCATCCGCAGCGCGATCTGGGCCCGCTGGCGCAGCCGGCCGGTGAGCTTCTTCCTGCCTACATGAACCTGACCGCACTCCTCGCCGAACTCCAGGGCTTCTGGGCCGAATGGGCGCGCCCCTCGGCCGGCCTGCCCACCGTGCTCTGGGCCCTGCTGGTGGCCGCCGCCGCGGCCTCCGGCCACCTGGTGCAGCGCTACCTGGGAATGCCGAAGGTCATCGGCTATTCGGTGGTGGGCGCAGTGGTGGGCTTTGCCGGCTTCGAGGGCGCGATCTGGCCGCTGCGCGGCATCAGCCTGTTCCTGCTGGAGCTGGGCGCGGCCGTGGTGCTGTTCGAGGCGGGCGGGCGGCTGCCGCTGCGCTGGTTCCGCCACAACCCGATGGTGCTGGTGCAGAGCCTGCTGGAGGCGGGGCTGACCTACTTCGGCGTGTACTGGATATTGATTCTTCTGGGCCTGCCCGAGCCGGTGGCCAACCCCATCGCGCTGATGGCGATCGTCGCCTCGCCGGCCGTGCTCAGCCGCGTGATCATGGACACCCGCGCCGCCGGCCCCGTGACCGAACGCGCCATGACGCTGGCCACGCTCAACACCTTCTACGCCCTCACGCTGGGCTACGCGCAGGCCGGCCTGATCGAGCGCGCGCCGCAGTCGCTGATGCTCAAGCTGTACCCGGTGGCGGTGGTGCTGGGCATGTCGTTCGTGGTCGGCGCGATCATGGCGCTGGCGCTGCGCTCGGCGCTGCGCGTGATGAGCCCGAACAGCGAGAACACCTCGATCCTGCTGCTGGCGATCATCGCGGCGGGCGCGGCGCTCACGGCCCACATCGGTGGCTCGGCGCCGCTGGCGGCGCTGATCGGCGGCGTGCTGCTCAAGACGCTCAACCCCAAACCCTGGGCCTGGCAGCGCCAGCTCGGCACCGCCTCGTCGCTGCTGACCATGCTGATGTTCGTGCTGGTGTCGATGGTGGCGGCGCAGGCCGACTGGACCCTGCCCGTGGCCAGCGTGGTGCTGGCCGTGATCGGCGTGCGCCTGGTCACCAAGATCTCGGGCGTGGCCATTGCCAACCCGGGCAGCGGCGCCAGCTGGAAGCAGGCCTTCTGGGTCGGCTGCGCGATGACGCCGCTGTCGTCCATCGCCCTGCTGATCGCCTCCAATTTCGCCTCGGCCTCGCCGCTCCTGGGCACCATGATCACGCAGGTCGCCCTGCCCTCGATTTTGCTGATGGAAGTGATGGGCGCCGTGCTCGCCACCGTGGCGATCCACGCCGTGGGCGAGAGTTCGGTCCCCTGGACGCCACAGGCCTTCAGCACCACGGAAGACACGCAGCGATGAGCAGCAACAGCAACCCCACCTCCGTCCTCCCGATCGACCCGGACAGCGACGACGTGCGCTCTGCGCCGCTGCCCGCCGATCCGGCGAGCCGCGCCGTCAAGCTCGAGCCCTTCAACAAGTCGGAGGCGCTGTCGCTGGGCGTGGAGCTCGAGCTGCAGCTCGTGAACACGCACGACTACGACCTCGCGCCGTACGCCGAGGACATGCTGCGCCTGATGGCGCAGACGCCGCTGCCCGGCAGCGTGGTGCCCGAGATGACCTCGAGCATGATCGAGATCTCGACCGACATCTGCCACTCTGCGCAGGACGTGATCACGCAGCTGTCGCCGATCCGCGAGGCGCTGATCAAGAACGCCGACAAGCTCAACATCGCCGTGGTTGGCGGCGGCACGCACGCCTTCCAGCAATGGCACGAGCGGCGCATCTACGACAAGCCGCGCTTTCGCGAGCTGTCGGAGCTGTACGGCTACCTGAGCAAGCAGTTCACCATCTTCGGCCAGCACGTGCATATCGGCTGCCCCGACGCCGATTCGGCGCTGCTGATGCTGCACCGCATGTCGCGCTACATCCCGCACTTCATCGCGCTGTCGGCATCCTCGCCGTTCGTGCAGGGGCAGGACACGCAGTTCGACTCGGCGCGGCTCAATTCCGTGTTCGCGTTCCCGCTCTCGGGCCGCGCGCCCTTCACCACGAGCTGGAAGGAATTCGAGGCCTACTTCGAGCGCATGACCCGCACCGGCGTCGTGCGCAGCATGAAAGACTTTTATTGGGACATCCGCCCCAAGCCCGAGTTCGGCACCATCGAGATCCGCGTGTTCGACACGCCGCTCACCATCGAGCGCGCCGCCGCGCTGGCGGGCTACGTGCAGTCGCTGGCCGCGTGGTTCCTGCAGGAGCAGCCCTTCGAGCCGAGCGAGGACGACTACCTCGTCTACACCTACAACCGCTTCCAGGCCTGCCGCTTCGGCCTGGACGCGGTGTACGTCGACCCGGCCAGCGGCCAGCACATGCCGCTGCGCGACCACATCCTGATGACCATGACCCAGCTCGAATGGCACAGCGAGGCGCTCAACGCCACGCAGGCACTGGGCGAGCTGCGCACCAGCGTCGAGGCCAACCGCAACGACGCGCGCTGGCTGCGCGAGAAGCAGGGCAAGGAACGGCTGCTGGCCGAGGTCGTGCGACAAGCCTCGCTGCGCTTTCGCGGCGCGGCCTGAGTTCGCAGCTCAGGCCGCCACCGCCTCCTGGGAGAACTGCCGGCGGTACACCGTCGGCGACACCTTGAACGCCGTGGCGAAGTGCTTGCGCAGCAGCACCGCCGAGCCGAAGCCCGCATCGGCCGCCACGCGCTCCACGGAGCGGTCGGTCGTTTCGAGCAGCCGCTGCGCCAGCGCCAGCCGCTGGTTCTGCAGCCACTGGCCGACCGTCGTGCCCGTCGATTCGCGAAAACGCCGCGTGAAAGTCCGCCGACTCATGAGCGCGCGGCGCGCGAGTTCGTCGAGTTCGTGCGGCACCTGCAGATGCCGCCCCAGCCATTCGAGCAACGGCGTGAGCCGGTCGCGCTCGGCCGCCGCCGGCACGGGCTGCTGGATGTACTGCGCCTGACCGCCCTGGCGGTGCGGCGCGACGACCATGCGCCGCGCGGCGCGGTTCGCGGTGTCGGCGCCGTAGCGCACGCGCAGCAGGTGCAGGCAGCAGTCGATGCCGGCGGCCGTGCCCGCCGAGGTGAGCACGTCGCCGTCGTCCACGTACAGCACCTCGGGCTGCAGCACGACCTGCGGGTATTGTTTGGCGAACGCCGCGGCCAGGTGCCAGTGCGTGGTGGCGGGCCGGCCGTCGAGCAGGCCGGCCTCGGCCAGAACGAAAGCACCCAGGCACAGCCCGACCACGGTGGCGCCGCGCCGGTGCGCCGCCTGCAGTGCGCGGATGAGCGCGGGCGGCGCGGGCCGGCCGTCGTCGCGCCAGGACGGCACCACCACGATCTGCGCGCGGCGGATCGCCTCCAGGCCGTGCGGCACCACGAGCGTGAAACCCGCGTTGGTGGCGAGCGGGCCGGGCTCGGGCGCGCAGACCTGCACGCGAAAGCGCGGCGCGCCGGTGTCGGTGCGGTCTTCGCCGAACACCATGCAGGGCACGGAGAGGTGGAAGGGGCTGATGCCGTCGAAGGCGACCACGGCAATGGTCTCGGCGATGGTTTTGGCGGCAGATGGGCGCATGGCCCGATCTTATCGATGAATGGCTTTCGGGCCACTGTCGCAAAACCCGTGGTGCGCGAAGAATCGAGCCATTCCAGACACACAACCACCGAAGGAGATATCCATGAGCCAGTCCGCACCGCGCCGCGCCCTCGTCGTCATCGACGTGCAGAACGAATACTTCGAAGGCGGCGGCCTGCCCATCGAATACCCGCCGGTCGAAAGCTCGCTGCCGAAGATCGCGCAGGCCATGGACGCGGCCCGCGCGGCCGGCGTGCCGGTGGTGGTGGTGCAGCACCACGCGCCGAAGGGCGCGCCGGTCTTCCAGGCCGACAAGTTCCACGGCCAGCTGCACCCCGAGATCGCCCAGCGCCCGCGCGACCACCTCATCACCAAGGCCTTCCCGAGCGTCTTCACCGGCACCGACTTCGCCGACTGGCTCGCGCGCCACGAGATCGACACGCTGAGCGTGACCGGCTACATGACGCAGAACTGCGACGCCTCCACCGTGTTCGAAGCCATGCACCGCGGGCTGAACGTGGAGTTCCTGTCGGACGCCACCGGCGCGCTGCCTTACGAGAATGCGGCCGGCCGCGTGAGCGCCGAGGAAATTCACCGCGTCTTCAGCGTCGTGTTCCACAGCAACTTCGCCGCCGTGGCGACGACCGACGCGTGGATTGCTGCGCTGAAGAGCGGCACGGCGATCGAGAAGGACAACGTGGTCATGTCCAACCGCCGCGCGCGCGGCGTCTGAACTTCACAAGAGTTCAGGCCAGGTTCAGCGGCTGCAGCACGGGCTGCCAGCGCTGAACCGCGATCTTCTTGAAGCCGCGGCCGTTGGGGTGCAACTCGTTGGCCCAGTCGGTCGGGCCCAGCGTGCCCCGGCTGTCCACCACGTGCAGGTGCTGCGGGTCGCCCGCGGCGATGTTCTGCAGCATGCCGTGGAAGCCGTCGATGAGGTGGTCAACGCAGGGCTTGAACAACTCCGGTGCTACGCCCGCGTCGACCAGCGCCGGGCGCAGCCAGCCTTCGCGCCCGAACAGCGCCTTGCCGGTGGGCGGCGCGTAGTCGTAGCTGTGCATGACGATGTGGCAATCGACGCTGGTGCGGGTGTAGATGAGGCCGATGAGCGCGCGGTACTGCTCGTCCATGTCGACGAGGAACTGGTCGAAGCCGCCCTTGCCGTTGCGAAAGCACTGCGCGGCCTGCGTCTCGCCCGTGCAATCGGACTTGAGCAGCGGGCGCAGGTCGTTGAAGCCCGCGAAGTCGTTGCCGCCGCCGCTGATGAACACCGCCGACAGCGTCGGGCCGTACAGGCGCAGCGACTCACGCACGGCGTTGCGGTACTTGCCTTCCACATAGTCCTGGGCTTCCGCGCCGTTCATGCCCTTGGCCAGGATCACGTGGCCGCGCGCGCCGACCACGTCGCCCAGGAAGTTCAGCAGGCTGCCGCCCGGGAGCGGATACCAGAACCACGAATCGCCGAAGGCAAGGATGGTCGCGGTGCCGTGCGGGCCCATCTGCATCTTGGTCTCGTCCCAGTAGACAGCCATGGCGAACTCCTCGTGTAGAGGGCGCCATGGTTCTCGCAACCGCCGCGCGGCGCCATCCCCCGTTCGCAGTAGAACCTGCTGCTCAGTCCCGCAGCGACTGCACCAGTAGCACCAGCTCCGCCTGCCGGTGGCAGTCGGTCTTGCGCATCACGTTGCGCAGGTGGCTGCGCGCCGTGTGTTCGGAGCAGTGCTGCGCGGCGGCGAAGTCTTTCACGGTCTTGCCACTCGCCAGGAGCAGCGCGAGCCGCGCCTCGGTCGGGCTCAGGCCGAGCAGGCTTTCCAGCTGCCGCGGCTCCACGGGCGCCGCCTCGGCCGGATGGGCGAAGACCACGAGCGCGCGATGGCGCTGGCGCAGCACGGCCAGCGGGTGCGAGGGCTTGAGCGGCAGCACCGTGATGCGGACCACGCTGCCGGCCACAGGCAGGTGCAGCACGCCGGCCCGCGCGCCGCCGGCCGGGGCGCAGGCCTCGCGCACCCGCTGCTCGAAGGCCGACTGCAGCGCGGACGACGCGAGCCGCAATCGCCCCTGCGCGCTGTCGAACAGGCCGCCGCGGCCCGCGCAGGCCGCCGCGCGCGCGTTCAGGTGGTCGATGCGGCAGGCCTCGTCGACCACGGCGATGCCCTGCGGCAGCGCGTCGAGCGCCGACAGCCCGGTGGCCGCGTGCTCGCCCAACTGCATCATGCGGGCGCGCAGTTCGCTGGCGCGCACCAGGTGCGGCGACAGGCGCCGGCAGAAGGCCTCGCTCTCAGGACCGTAGGGCGCTTCGGCCCGGGGGCGGATGAAGCCGAGCACTTCGCGCGTGTCGTCGTCGGCGCGCAGCCCCATGGCCAGCGTGTGGCGCAGGCCGAGCGGTGCCAGCCAGTCGACATAGATCGGGCTGTGCGAGAGCGTGCGCGCGCCGAAGTAGGCGTGGTCGGCCACCGGCGTGCCCAGCGGGGCGTTCACCGGCATCTGCATGCGGATGTCGTCGCGCGCCAGGTGCTGCTCGTACTCGCGCACCTTGTCGGGCGGGCTCTCCAGGTTGGCGAGCCCCGCGCCCACCACCGAGCAGTCGGTGCGGCGCACCGTGAGCGTGTGAAAGCAGGCGGCGCCGAGCACCTCGCGCATGGCATCGAGCGCGTCGTACCAGTCGCCGGGACAGGTGATCCCGTCGTACAGCAAGGCAACGATCCGGTCGGTGTCGGCCTCGGCGGACACGCCTCCCTGCACGATGGCTGTCATGGCGGCCTCCTCCTGTTCGGACTTTCGGTGTATCCGCGTGCATGACGGTATTACAAAATGCTTCCAGTGTCAGCCCCCTTTCCCGTGGGCGCCGCGGCGGGCGGCCCCGCGCCAGGTCGTTATGCTCTCGCACCCATGGGTGAATTCGACCTGATCACACGCTATTTCAAACGTCCCGCCACGCGCTCGCCGCTGGGCGTGGGCGACGACTGCGCCTTGCTCGCGCCGGCCGCGGGCATGCAGCTCGCCGTGTCCTCCGACATGCTGGTGGAGGGGCGGCACTTTCTCTCGACCGTGGAGCCGGCCCGGCTCGGCCACAAGGCGCTGGCCGTGAACCTCAGCGACCTGGCCGCCTGCGGCGCGAAGCCGCTGGCCTTCACGCTGGCGCTGGCATTGCCCGGCGTGGACGAGCCCTGGCTCGAAGGTTTTTCGCGCGGCCTGTTCGCGCTGGCCGACGCCCACGGCTGCGAGCTGGTGGGCGGCGACACCACGCGCGGCCCGCTCAATATCTGCATCACCG
This sequence comes from Variovorax sp. FW305-3-2-15-B-LB1, assembly GCF_058787635.1. Lineage (NCBI taxonomy): Bacteria > Pseudomonadati > Pseudomonadota > Betaproteobacteria > Burkholderiales > Comamonadaceae > Variovorax > Variovorax sp. FW305-3-2-15-B-LB1. Next base: position 28,728 of record NZ_JBYSZY010000048.1, read on the forward strand.
TGTTCGGCGAAGTGCCGGCCGGCGCCGCGCTGCTGCGCTCGGGCGCGCGCGCGGGCGACGACCTGTGGGTGAGCGGATCGCTCGGCGATGCGCGGCTGGCGCTCGAGGTGTTCCGCGGCACGCTGAGCCTGCCCGCCGAGGCCTTCGCGCAGGCCCGCGCGCGCATGGAACAACCCACGCCGCGCGTGGCGCTGGGCCAGGCGCTGCGCGGCATCGCCACCTCGGCGGTGGACGTGAGCGACGGCCTGATCGGCGACCTGGGCCACATCCTCGCGGCCAGCGGCGTGGGCGCCACGCTCGATGCCGATGCCACCACCGCACTGATCGCGGTCGACACGGCCGGCCTGCCCTCCGAGGCGCTGCGCACCTGCGCGCTCTCGGGCGGCGACGACTACGAGCTGGTGTTCACCGCGCCGGCCTCGGCGCGCGATGCGGTGGCGCAGGCCGGACAGGCGAGCGCCACGCGCGTGACGCGCATCGGCCGCATCGAAGCGGACGCGGGGCTGCGCATCGTCGATGGGGGCGGCGCGCCGGTGTCACAGCGCTTCGGCTCGTTCGACCACTTCGTCTAGGGCCTGTTCAAGAGCCGCGCAGCATCGTGCGCATCTTGTCCTGCGCGGTGTTGATGGCGGCCGACTGGCGGCCCAGCTGCTGCACCATCTTGTCGAGCTCGGCCCTCACCGCGGGGTCGGTCACGGTGAGCGAAGCGCCGGAGACCTGCAGCTTCGACTTGTTCTTCTCCATGAAATCGCCGATGGCCAGCGCACCGTCGAACACGGCGTCGAGCGCGGGGAACACCTCCTTGAACGTGGCGGCGGGCGTCGTCACCGTCTTCTCGTAGGCCTTGCCATAGACCTGCTTCAGGTCGTCGGGCTGCTTGAGTTGCGCGCGTGCCGCATCGGCCTTGGCCAACTGCTGATCGAGCGCGGTGCGAAGGCCGCCCAGGCCCTCCTTGGCGGCCTTGAGATCGTCGCGGCGCGCCGGCAGGTCGGCCAGCGAGCGCAGCGCGCCCTTGGCCATGACCTGCGTCATAGGCTGGCTCACCGACTTGTTCATGCCTTCGTTGAAATCGGTGATCACCGCGTAGTGCTGCGCGTAGTCGCCGAACGATGCTTTTTCTTCGGCGGTGGGCGTGGGCACGCGCAAGCCGGGCTTGTCGAGCACGCGGGTCTGCAGGTAGGCGATGAAGGCGCTGCGCTGCTCGGCCTCCTTGTTGCCGCAGGCCACGAGCAGCATCGACAGCATCAGGACGAAGGCCAGGACCAGCCATGCGGAAGAGAAACGGGACCGTGTGGTTGTTGTCATGGGGCACCTGCTTTCGCGCAAAGAAAAAAGACCGGCCAGCATACGACCGCCCCGCCGCCACGGCTACTGCAGGCTCTGCTTCAACGCCTCGATGAACGCCCGCGCCGCCGCCGACAGCGAATGGCCGCGCTTGGTGACGATCGAGATGTCGCGCACCACGCGCGGTGCGCTGAGCACCTTCACCACGAGCACCGGGTTCTTCTCGGCGCGCGCGAAGGCCGACGGCATGATCGACGCGCCCATGCCGGCCGCCGTCATCCACAGCGCGGTGGACAGGAAGGACACCTCGTTCACCACATCGAGCGTCACGCCCGCCTCCGCCGCCGTGCCGTCGATGAGCGGGCGCACGCCGTAGCCGGGGCGCACGGTGATGACGGGGTGGCGGCCCAGGTCCGACCAGCGCACCACGCGCGCCTTGGCCAGCGGGTGGTCGGTGCGGCACACCACGGCGAGGTGATCGCGCATGAGGCGCTGCACCTCGACCTCGGGGCCGGGCCGCTCGGGCGTGCCGATGCCGAAGTCGACATGCTCGCCGAGGATGCGCGACAGGAACTGGTCGGGCGCGCAGTCGTTCACCAGCACGCGAACTTTCGGGTGCTGCTCGCCGAAGGCGCGCAGCGCATCGGGCAATAAAAAACCGGCCAGCGTGGGCGTGATCGCCAGCGTCACGCGCCCGCGTTCCAGCGTGGCGAGTTCGCGGAAATCGGCCGAGAGCGAATCGACGTCGCGCAGCACGCGCTCGACGGTGGAAATCATCTGCTCGGCTGCGGCCGTGGGCTTGAGCGCGCGCGTGGTGCGGTCGAACAGGCGCGTGCCCAGGCCCTCTTCGAGCTGGCGGATCAGCATGCTCACGGCCGACTGCGTGACGAACAGCCGCGTGGCCGCGGCGCCCAGCTTGCGCAGCTGGTAGACCGCGAGGAACGCACGCAGCTGGCGGATCGTAGGACTGAAGTTCGTATTCATCAGAAAATTTGAAAAATCATTCGGAATTTCTTGATTTACGAATGAATGCTGCCATCGTTCAATCTCCGATCAAAGCACCGAATTCAAGGAGAGGCCCGAATGACAGCACCCATCGCCTGCGGCATGCACGCATTTCGTGGGCGACGCAGGCAACTGCTGTGGGCCGTGGCCGGCGCGCTGGTGGCCGGCACCGCGCTGGCGCAGGCCCCGGCGGGCGATTTCCCTACCAAGCCGATCCGCATGGTCGTGACCTTCCCGCCCGGCGGCAGCGCCGACGGCGTGGTGCGCATGCTGGTGCCGCGCCTGAACGAGAAGCTGGGCCAGCAGGTGGTGGTCGACAACCGCCCCGGCGCGGGCGGCAACGTGGGGCTGACGCTGGTGGCCAAGGCGCCGGGCGACGGCTACACGCTGGGCGTGGGCGCGGCGGGCGCGCTGGCGGCCAACGTCAGCCTGTACCCGCAGATGCCCTTCGATCCGCAGAAAGACCTCAAGCCGGTGGGCATGCTGGCGGCCATTCCCTTCGTGCTGGTCGGCCACCCTTCAGTGGCCGCGAAGACGCAGCGCGAACTCATTGCGCTGGCCAAGGCGAAGCCGGGCACGCTGTCGATCGGCCATGGCGGCAACGGCACGGCCATGCACCTGTCGGCGGCGCTGTTCAACCAGATGGCGGGCACGCGGCTGGTCGAGGTGCCCTACCGCGGCTCGGGCCCGGCGGCGCTCGACGTGCTGGGCGGACAGATTCCTCTGGCGGTGGTCGACCTGCCCTCGTCGCTGCAGCAGATCCGCGCCGGCAAGCTGATCGCCTTCGCCGTGACCAGCCCGCAGCGCCTGCCGATGCTGCCCGAGGTGCCGACGGTGGCCGAGGCCGGCCTGCCGGGCTACGACTCGACCGGCTGGTTCGGCGTGGTCGCGCCGGCCGGCACGCCGGCGCAGGTGGTGGCGCGGCTCAATGCCGAGCTCAACGCCGCGCTCGGCGACGAGCAGGTGAAGACCGCCATGCGCGCGCTCGGCGTGGAGCCGGCGCCGGGCTCGGTCGAATCCTTCGACAGCTACATCCGCGCCGAGACGAAGAAATGGGCCCAGGTGATCCAGGACGCCCACATCAAGCTCGATTGAACGACAAGCCGATAGAGACATGACGAAGACCGCCGACACCTCGATGCAAGCCGACGTGCTGATCGTCGGCGCCGGCCCCGTGGGCCTCACGCTGGCGATGGACCTGGCCTCGCGCGGCGTCTCGGTGATCCTGTGCGAGACGCGCCGCTTCGCCGAGCCGCCGAACGTGAAGTGCAACCACGTGGCCTCGCGCACCATGGAGCAGTTCCGCCGCCTGGGCGTGGCGCAGCAGCTGCGCGATGCCGGGCTGCCGGCCGACCACCCGAACGACGTGGTGTTTCGCACCACGGTGACGGGCACCGAGCTCACGCGCATTCCCATTCCGTGCCGGCGCGACCGCTACACCGAGACCGAGGGCCCCGACGCATGGTGGCCCACGCCGGAGCCGCCGCACCGCATCAACCAGATCTACCTCGAGCCGATCCTGCTGAAGCACACGGCCGCGCTGCCGGGCGTGACGCTGCTCAACCGCACGCGCTTCGAGCGCTTCACGCAGGATGCCGACGGCGTGAGCGCCATCGCCACCGACATGGACAGCGGCGCCACGCGCAGCATCCGCTGCCGCTACATGGTCGGCTGCGACGGCGGCAGCTCGCCGGTGCGCAAGCAGATCGGCGCCAAGCTCGAAGGCACGGCCGTGATCCAGCGCGTGCAGTCGACCTTCATCCGCGCGCCGCAGCTGCGCGCGCTGATTCCGGGCAAGCCCGCGTGGTCGTACTACGCGATGAACCCGCGCCGCTGCGGCACGATGTTCGCCATCGACGGCCACGAGACCTGGCTGGTGCACAACCACCTGAACGCCGAAGAGCCCGAGTTCGACTCGGTCGACCGCGACACCTCGATCCGCGAGATTTTGGGCGTGGGGCCCGACTTCCACTACGACATCATCAGCAAGGAAGACTGGATCGGCCGGCGCCTCGTGGCCACGCGCTTTCGCGACGGCCGCGTGTTCCTCGCGGGCGACGCCGCGCACCTGTGGGTGCCCTACGCGGGCTACGGCATGAACGCCGGCATCGCCGACGCGCTCAACCTCTCGTGGCTGCTGGGCGCCTGCGTGCAGGGCTGGGGCGACGAGGCCATCCTCGATGCCTACGAGGCCGAGCGGCTGCCGATCACCGAGCAGGTGTCGCAGTTCGCGATGGACCATGCGCAGAAGATGATCCGCGCGCGCCGCGCCGTGCCGCCCGACATCGAGGCGCCCGGCCCCGCGGGCGAGGCCCAGCGCGCCGAGATCGGCCGCGAGGCTTACGCGCTCAACGTGCAGCAGTTCTGCTGTGGCGGGCTCAACTTCGGCTACTTCTACACCGGCTCGCCGATCATCGTGCCCGACGGCGAGCACCGCGCACCGCCGTACTCGATGGGCGAGTTCACGCCCTCCACCGTGCCCGGCTGCCGCGCGCCGCACTTCTGGCTGGCCGACGGGCGCTCGCTGTACGACGCCTTCGGCCCGGGCTACACGCTGCTGCGCTTCGACCGCAGCGTGGACGTGCGTCCGCTGGAGCGCGCGGCCGCCGCCTACCGCATGCCGCTCACCGTGCTCGACATCGAGACCGCGAGCCTGCCCAAGGCCTACGCACACCGGCTCGTGATGTGCCGCGCCGACCAGCACATCGCGTGGCGCGGTGCGCACCTGCCGGCCGATGTGTACGACCTCGTCGCCACCTTGCGCGGCGAAACGCGCCGCGAACGTGGCCGCCGGCGCGCGCTGGCCTGGGAAGGCGTGCTGGCCTAGCGCCGCGCCACCGCGCGCCACGCCAGCCAGGCGGCGATGGCAGGCGCCAGCGCGAAGACCGTGAACAACCAGATCGCGGCCGATCGCGCACCGTCGACGCCGCCCGGCACCGTGAGCCCCGCCGCGTTCGCCACCAGCCCGGCCACGGCCGCGCCGACGGCCATGCCGTACAGCTGCACGGTCGTGATCGACGCGGACGCCAAACCTTCTTCACCGTGCGGCGCGAGCGCCATCACGCGCGTCAGCAGGTGCGGCCAGCCGATGCCCACGCCGAAGCCGACCGCGGCCAGCGCCACGGCCACGAGCGCGGTCTCGACATTGGCGTCAAGCGCACCCGGTGTCGGCAGCAGCCACGCGAGCGCCAGCAGCCCTGCGGTGCAGACCACCGGCCCGGCGCGCAGCATGCGGTCGGCGCCCGCGCCAGTGCGGCCCGACGAAGTCAGCGAGCCGATGCTCCAGCCGCCCGCCATCGCCGCCGTGAGGTAGCCCGCCATGAGCGGCGAGTGGCCGTGCAGCAGCTGCAAGAAGTAGGGCACGAAGATTTCGGTGGTGGTGCCGATCAGCAGCAGCGCCACGCTTGCGTAGATCGCGCCCAGCGGCGTGCCAAGCGCATAGGCGCCGGTCGGCAGCAGGCGCACCGCGCCGGTGCGGCGGTCGATGCGGGTGGCGGCGAAGCCGATGGCCAGGCCCAGCGCCACGCCCACGGCCTGCCCCGCGAGGCCGGGCCAGAAGCCGCTGGCGGCGATCACCAAGACCGACAGCGCCAGCAGCGCGATCTGCGGCGCCGGCACGCGCGGCATCTGTGCCGGCCGGTCATGCCGGATGCCGGCCGCGGGCCGCAGCTGCACCGTCACCAGCAGGGCCTGCGCCGCCGCCACCGGCAGCAGCGCCCAGAAGGCCCAGCGCCAGTGGCCGGCCTGCGCGAACAGCCCGCCCACGGCCGGCCCGCACAGCGTGGCCACGCCCCACATGCCCGACACCAGCGCCACCGCGCGCGGCCACAGGCGGGGTTCGAACACACGCTGGATCAGCCCGTAGCTCAACGCCGCCAGCAACCCGCCGCCCAGGCCCTGCACCGTGCGCCCCGTGAGCAGCCACGGCATGGCCGGCGCCAGCGCGCAGCCGACCGAGCCGGCGGTGAACACGGCCAGCGCCGTGAGGCAGGCGCCACGCGGCCCGCGCGCGGCCAAGAGCCGCACCGAGAGCGTGGCACCGAGGATCGAGCCGACCACGAACAGGGTCGTGCTCCAGGCGTACCAGTCGAGCCCGCCGATCTCGCGCACCACCGAGGGCAGCACGGTGGTCACGATGTGGACGTTGACCGCGTGCAGCGCGACGCCGCCGGTCAGCGCCAGCGCGCGCCAGCCGTTGCGCCCGCTGAACAGCTCGCGCCAGGCGGCGGTGGGCGGCGGCGCGCCAACGGCGGCGGCATCGAGGGAAGAGGAGGAGGACGACATGAGAACGAAGGAGAACGCCAAAGGAGCCTGGATACTAGGCGGCGCCTCTCAATTAAACAAGTTATTGCTTTGATAAATAGAAACTTCGGCGCGATGCCGTCGCACAGGATGCGCGACACTTCGAAACCGATGCACGCCGTTTCTTCTTCCCCTTCTTCCTCGATGGATTCTTCTTCCGCCACCACCGGCGCCCTGCCCCGTCCCCCGATGCGTCGCCCCACCCTGCGTTTCCTGCTCTCGCACCCCGCGCACTTCATCGCGCTGGGCTTCGGCTCGGGGCTGTCGCCCTTCGCGCCGGGCACCGTGGGCACGCTGTGGGCCTGGGCCGCGTTCGTGGTGATGCAACTGTGGTTCACGCCCGCGACCATTGGCTGGATCATTCTGGCCGGCCTGCCGATCGGCTGGTGGGCCTGCACGGTCGCCGCGCGCAACATGAACGTGTCCGACCCCGGCGCCATCGTGTGGGACGAGGTGGTCGCCTTCTGGCTCGTGCTCTGGCTGGTGACGCCGGCCGGCCTGTGGGCGCAGGTCGTGGCCTTTGCGCTGTTCCGTTATTTCGACGCCGCCAAGCCCGGCCCCGTGGGCTGGGCCGACGCCGCCTTCAAGCCGCGCGACCCCGCGCGGGTGCAGTGGTGGCGCGCCGGCTTCGGCATTCTTCTTGACGACCTCGTGGCGGCCTTCTGCACGCTGCTGGTCATTGCGCTGTGGCGCGCATGGTGACCCCGATGCAACCTTCCGCTTCCCCGGCCTTGGCCGAACAGGACGTGCCCGCGCTCGTCGCCACGCTGGCCGAACGGCTGCAGGCCCGGGGCTGGATGATGGCCACCGCCGAAAGCTGCACCGGCGGCCTGATCGCCGGCGCCTGCACCGACCTCGCGGGCTCCAGCGTGTGGTTCGAGCGCGGCTTCGTCACCTACTCGAACGCCGCCAAGACCGAGATGCTGGGCGTGGACGCCGCGCTCATCGAGGCCCACGGCGCCGTCAGCGAGCCCGTGGCGCGCGCGATGGCCGAAGGCGCCATTGCCCGCGGCGCCCCGGCGCGCGCGGCCGTGGCCGTGACCGGCGTGGCCGGGCCGGCGGGCGGCTCGCCCGACAAGCCGGTGGGCACCGTGTGGTTCGGCTGGTCGGTCGACGGGCAGGTGCGCACCGAGCGCCGCCGCTTCGACGGCGACCGCGCCACGGTGCGCGCGGCGACGGTGCACTACGCGCTGCAGACGCTGATCCAGCTGCTGCCGCGCTGATCGCACGCGGGCTGTTCAGGCCTGCATGAAATCGCCGACCGGCCGGCGCGGCGCGGGCGGCACCGGCGCCGTCGGAAAGCCCAGGCGGCACATCATCTGCACGGTCGGGCTGCGCGCATGGCGCGCCGGCGCGGCGCCGATCAGCATGTCGTGCGCCGCGGCGTGGTGCGGCGCCATCTCCGGAAATTCCTCGAGCGGCTGGCTCATGGGCTGCATGCCCAGGCCCAGGTCGGTGGCGCGCAGCTGCTGGCGCACGTAGGCACGGCCCGCGGCGATCTGCTCGCTGCGGCTGTTGCCGCCGGTGCTGATCCAGACGAAGCCCATCGCCGTGTGGGCCTGGTCCTCGAACATCCGCAGCGTCTGCCGGAAGGAGAGGCTGTCTTCGGCGGCCGGCACCTCGCGGTCGAAGCGACCCAGCGCGACCGCCATGCGCAGCGCTGGGTCGTTGAGCGAGAAGCCGTCGCGGTGCGCCAGGATTTCCTGCGGCCCGATGCGCAGCAGGCGCAGGTTCTCGCGCGCGGTGTGGGGCGTGACCAGCTCCACGCGCGCCGCCGCCGCGCACAGCTTGCGCAGCGGCAGCACGCGGGCCATGTCGACGGTGCCGGCCGATTGCACGCCCCCGCTTGAAGCCGAAGCCACGGCCGCGGTGAGCCCCTGCAGCATGTCGGCCGACACCCTGCGCCCGGTGTCGAAGCGCTGCTTGGGCGTGCGCCGCCGCAGCACCTGCGCGAACAGCGGATCGGGCGTGCCGCCGCGCGACAGCGTGAGACGCGCCACCGGCAGGTCGGGCCACTGCTGCGGCGCATCGCCCACCAGTTCGCCCTGCGGCCACAGCTGCACGCGCGCCTGCACGCCCTGCTGGGCCAGCGCCATCACCAGCAACTCGATGAACGCGCCGTGGCCGATCATCAGCTGGCGGCCGAAGGGGTCGGTGGCGGGCTGCACCCGGGCGCGGTCGGCGTGCAGCACGATGGCGTCGGGCTCGCGCAGGTCGACCCGCCAGGGCTGGCCGTTGTAGGCCGTGGGCGCGGTGACGGCATAGGCGACGGCGCGCTTGCGCACATCGGGCTCGTCGCCCGGGCCGTTCCAGATCTCGAAGGCGGCGGCCGGCACGTCGGCGTGCAGCCACCAGGTGGCCAGGGCCGTCGCGCCCGCCGCCACCGCGAGGCCGCCGCCCAGCAGGCGCACGAAATTTCTGCGTTCTCTCATGGGCTCGATCGGTTGAAACATCGGGCGCGTGACACACGGCCTGCCCGTGGCCGATTGCAGCACCGCCCCGCGCGGCGCCATGCGGCCCCCTGTCGTTTCCGACAGGGGTAGGTCGGGCCGGCTCAGGGCGTGAGCAGGCCCAGCGCCAGGGCCCGCGCGCAGGTGGCGGTGCGGCCCTGCGTGTCGAGCTTGCGGGCGGCGCCCACGAGGTGGAAGTACACGGTGCGCTCGCTGATGTGCAGGATCTCGGAGATCTCCCAGGTCGACTTGCCGACCGCCACCCAGTGCAGCACCTCGCGCTGGCGCGCGCTCAGCACCGGCACCTTCGCGTCGCCCTGCAGCCGGCGCACGGTCGAATGCAGGCAGGAGGCGAAGTAGTTCATCGGCGCCAACGTCGCACGCAGTTCGCGCAGGTCGGCGGTGGCGTCGGTGGTCAGGGTCATGAAGGCCCAGTCGATGCCGGGCGTCCACAGCGGCACGGTCAGCCCCGCCTTCAGCCCGTGCTCGCCAGCGCTGCGCAGCAGGCCGCGGGCACGCTGCCCGATGTCGGCGCGCGTGTGGCTCACCTGCCCGAGCCAGCTCCATGCGGTGGCCGGCATGCCGGCGCGCACATGCTGCACGCGGGCGTCGGCCTGCTCGCCGGCGCTGCTGCGCAGCGACTCGTAGCGGGTGCGGGCCCACGCCGGGGGCAGGTCGTGGAAGAACACCAGCGCGTCCTGCGCGGGCGCGTCGGCACGGGGCGCGGGCACCGGGCGCTTGAGCACGTAGGCGCCGTGGTTGAAGCCCATCGCCCGCATCGCGCGGCGGTTGACCTGCGCGACCTCCTCGAGCGTGCGGGCGGCCATGACGGCCTCGACGAACTGCCAGTCGTTGATCACCTCGGCCATGGATGCGTCCCCTTGGGTTGTGTGCGCGGGGCGGGGCGACTGTTGGATTGTTTTTTCTGCACCCACCGCCAGGGCGCCGGCCCTGCAAGGACCGGCATCGGGGCGCATGTTAATGCGGGACACCCGGAATCACCCGTGCACTTCCTTGCACGGCGCATCCGGGCGATGATCCGGCACCACCCATCCCGAGGCCCCATGACCGCTGCCACCCACGCCCCGACCATCGAGCGCTTCTACAGCGCGTTCTCGCAACTCGACGCCGCCACCATGGCCGCCTGCTACGCGCCCGACGCGGTGTTCGACGACGAGGCCTTTTCGCTGCGCGGCCGGCGCGAGATCGGCGGCATGTGGCGCATGCTCTGCGACGCTACGAAGGCCAAGGGTGCCGACGTGTGGCGCCTGAGCTGGCGCGACGTGCAGGCCGACGCCCGCACGGGCAGCGCGCACTGGGACGCGCACTACCGCTTCAGCGCCACCGGCCGCCTGGTCGACAACAGCATCGACGCGCGCTTCACCTTCACGCCCGACGGCCTGATCGCCACACACCGCGACAGCTTCCCGTTCTGGACCTGGTCGCGGCAGGCGCTGGGCACGCCGGGCCTGCTGCTGGGCTGGACGCCGATGCTGCGCAACAAGGTGCGCGCCACCGCCGCCGCCAACCTCGCCACTTTTCTTGCACGCCAACCTTCATGACCACTTCTTCCTCGACCGCCCTCACCTTCACGAACAACGAAGCGCAGCACCGCTACGAAGCCGCGCTCGACGGCAAGCTCGCGGCCTACGCCGAGTACAACCTGCTGACCGATGCGATCATGTTCACGCACACCGAGGTGCTGCCCGAGCATGAGGGCAAGGGCGTGGGCTCGGGCATTGCGAGGCACGTGCTCGACGAGGCGCGCGCCGCCGGGCGGCATGTGATCCCGGTGTGCCAGTTCATCGCGGGCTACATTCGCAAGCACCGCGAGTACGCCGACCTCGTGCGGCCGGACATTCAACGCGCCTTCAAGATCTGACGGAGGCCGCCTTCGGCGCGGGCAGCCACGCGAAGGCGGCGATGCCGATCACCAGCAGCGCCGCAATGACGGCCAGCACGGCGGTCAGCGGATCGCCGCCGTGCGCCGCGGCCACCGAGGCCGCCACGCCCGTGCCCCACTGCATGAACGCGACGCCCAGGAACATCGCCATGGTGAAGACGGCCATCGCGCGGCCCGTGAGCGCGGCCGGGTAGGCCACGCGCACGTCGGCGTACTGCCAGACGATGAAGCCCGAGAGCACGCCGATGAGCACCATGCCCGCGATGTCCAGCCACGCGGAATGCACCACGGCGATGAGCGCGAACAGGCCGGCGTAGAGAAGGCCGCAGGCCACGATCCAGCGGCGGCGCGCGGCGCCGTCGCGATCGAAGCGGCCGAACAGCGGCGAGCCGAACAGCGCGATCACCGACACCGCGAGCGCGACGTTGCCGCTTTGCACCAGCGAGTAGCCGTGGCGCTCCATCATCAGCGGGCCCAGCCACAGCCCGCGCAGCGAGATGAAGGCCGCGTACGTCACCGCGCCCAGCACCATGATGCCCAGCGTGTGCGGCATGGCGAACAGCGCGCCGAACTGGCGCACGGCTTCGGGAATCGACTCTTTCTTCTGCGGCACGGCCGACGCGGGCTCGTGCACCCAGCGCCAGATCGCGAGCCAGGCCAGCGCAGACGCCAGTGCAAGCACCAGGAATCCCGCGCGCCACGAATACGCCTGCACCAGCCACGCGAGCGGCGTGCCCGTGGCCAGCATGCCCAGGCCGCCGATGGCCAGCACCAGGCCCGACACGGTGGCGAAACGCGCCGCCGGAAAGTGCCGCGCGATGAACACGGTGCACACGAGAAAGGCCGGCGCGCAGCCGACGCCGATCAGCGCCTGCCCGGCCACCAGCACGAGGTAGTTCGGCGACACGGCCGACAGCAGCGCGCCCGCGATCGCGACGGGAAAGGCCACGAGCACGGTGCGACGCACGCCGTGCAGGTCGATGCCGATGCCCATGAAGAGCTGCATCGCGCCGAACGCGAAGTGGAAGGCGCCCGAGAAGATGCCGAGGGCCTGGGCGGAAAGATGAAAGTCCGACTGCAGCGGGCTCGCCATGATGGCGCCGACGGTGCGGAAGGCCTGGCTGAGCGCAACCCCTGCGCAGAGGGCGAGGACCATGACCCAGGCGGCTCGGGGTGTCAGGGGCTGTGTCATGAGGTGTTCGTGTTCTTGGGGCTGCTGTTCAGGGCGCGTGCACAGGCCACCGGGTACTTCCCTCCGCGAATGTCCCCCGTCGGCGGGAGCGCGCCCTGAACAAGACGCTCCATGCCGAATCTGGGACTCAACCCAGTCACTCACCGTGGCACTTCTTGTACTTCTTGCCGCTGCCGCAAGGGCAGGGATCGTTGCGACCGGGCGTGGCTTCCTTGCGGATCGTCTCGACCTTCGGGCCCAGGCTCTTCCAGAGCTGGCGCAGGTCGTACACCGCCCAGATTGCGGCGCCGAAGTCGTCCAGGCGCTGCTGGCTCACGCTGGGCGGGCCGTTCTCGTCGTACATCGACAGCGTGGGCTTGGCGGTGTCGTCCTCGGTCAGCGCGACGATGTTGTCGAGCGCGTCGTCGAGCATCTGCGCGGCTTCCTTGTCGCGCGGCGCGGCCCAGTCCTCGGGCCAGTTCTCGACCGCGTACATGAAGCCCAGCGCCCAGACCTGGGCGAACGAGGGAATCTCTTCGGCGGCCATCTCGGCACGCTCTTCCTCGGGCAGCGAGGCGATGGCGCCGCGGGTGTCGAGCACCTCGGGCTGCCAGCTGCGCTCGTCCTCGAGCGATTCGACGGGCGCATCGAGGCCTTCCTCGATCTCGCGCCAGCGGCGCTTCCAGTTCCAGACGAACTCCATGTGCTGGGCCGGCACGAAGTGGTCTCCCAGCAGCACGGGCCAGTATTCGGTGGGGTCGATGGGACGGCGCGTGCAGATCAGCGCGGCCATGAAGCCTTCGCAGAACTCCCACTGGGGAATTTCCTCGTCGTGCTCGCGCATGGCGTCGAGCGCGCTGTCGAGGGCGTCGAAATCGTCGGGGCCCAGGGCTTGCGAGGAGGCGGCCAGGGCGGTGTCAGGGGTATCGGGGGTGTCGGGTGTGGTCGTCATGGCAGCAGTCATGGCAGGTTGGGGGCAGCCCTCTATGATGCAGCAGGCTCCAGCCGACATCTGATGACTATGCCCACGATTATTCCGTTTCCCGCACGCTACAGCGCGTTCGTCCTGTGTGTGCTGGGTCTGGTCGCCTGCCTGGCGCTGGTTCTGGCCTCGCCGCACCTGTGGCTCGCGTGGATCGGCGTGGCCGCTTTCGCGGTGCTCACCGGCACCGGCGTGCACGACCTGCGCCAGGCGCGCCACGCCATCCTGCGCAACTACCCGGTCATCGGGCACCTGCGCTTTCTGCTCGAGTTCATCCGCCCCGAGATCCGCCAGTACTTCATCGAGAGCGACGCCGAGGCCGCACCCTTCTCGCGCGCCCAGCGCTCGCTGGTGTACCAGCGCGCCAAGGGCGAGCCCGACAACCGGCCCTTCGGCACGCAGCTGAACGTGTCGGCCGCGGGCTACGAGTGGATCAACCACTCGATGCAGCCCACCAAGCTGGCGAACCACGATTTCCGCATCGTGATCGGCGGCACGCCGCAGCCGGCCGATGCGAACCTGGCGCAGGTCTGCACCCAGCCCTACAGCGCGAGCGTGTTCAATATTTCGGCGATGAGCTTCGGCGCCCTGTCGGCCAACGCCATCCTCGCGCTCAACCAGGGCGCGCAGATGGGCGGCTTTGCGCACGACACCGGCGAAGGCTCGATCTCGCAGCACCACCGCGTGCACGGCGGCGACCTGATCTGGGAAATCGGCTCCGGCTACTTCGGCTGCCGCAACGACGACGGCACCTTCAATGCCGAGCGCTTCACCGCCAACGCGCGCGACCCGCAGGTGAAGATGATCGAGATCAAGCTCAGCCAGGGCGCCAAGCCGGGCCACGGCGGCGTGCTGCCGGCGGCCAAGGTCACGCCCGAGATCGCGGCGGCGCGCGGCGTGCCGGTGGGCGTGGACTGCGTCTCGCCCTCGTCGCACAGCGCGTTCTCCACGCCGACCGAGATGATGCATTTCGTCGCGAAGCTGCGCGAGCTGTCGGGCGGCAAGCCGACCGGCTTCAAGTTCTGCCTGGGCCACCCGTGGGAATGGTTCGGCATCGTCAAGGCGATGCAGGCCACCGGCATCACGCCCGACTTCATCGTGGTCGACGGCGCCGAGGGCGGCACGGGCGCGGCGCCGGTCGAGTTCAGCGACCACGTCGGCGCGCCGCTGCAGGAAGGCCTGCTGCTGGTGCACAACACGCTGATCGGCGTGAACCTGCGCCACCGCATCAAGATCGGCTGCGCGGCCAAGGTGATCACCGCCTTCGACGTGGCCCGCATGATGGCGCTGGGCGCCGACTGGTGCAACGCGGCGCGCGGTTTCATGATGGCGCTGGGCTGCATCCAGGCCCAGAGCTGCCACACCGGCCACTGCCCCACCGGCGTGACCACCCAAGACCCGGTGCGCCAGCAGGCGCTGGTGGTGCCGACCAAGGCCGACCGCGTGCGCAACTTCCACCGCAGCACGCTGCATGCGCTGCAGGAGCTGGTGCAGGCCGCGGGCCTGGACCATCCGCAGCAGATCACCGCGCACCACATCGTGCGCCGCATCTCCGACACCGAGGTGCGCCTGCTGAGCAACCTGGTGATGCAGGTGCAGCCCGGCGCGCTGCTCGGGCCGCTGGACAACCAGCACACCGTTTTCCGCACCTACTGGCCGCTGGCCAGTGCACAGAGTTTCCAGCCCGTGACGCAGGGCCCGCACGGGCTGCTGGCGCCGGGCTTCGCCATGGCCGCATGAATCCACTGAGACGAGGAGGCGCCGCGACGCGCCTGTACAGCCAACGGGGCGCCGCGTCGGCGCCCGCGCCGCTCGACGACGCCCCGGGCTCGGCGCCCGGCGACTACGCCGAGTTCCTGCGCGTCACCCTGCCCAGGCAGGCCAAGAACGTGGCCAGCCACCGCTTCGGCAGCGAGCGCGTCTGGCTCAAGAAGGCCGGCCCGCGCCACGGCAAATGGGGCTATCGCGTGATGGCACTGGCCGCGCGGCTGGCCGGCCTCGACGTGATCAAGCCCGTGCCCAACCCGGGCGGCGAGGCCGCCATCGCCACCGAGGCACGGCGCCTGAAGCAACTGGCCGCCGCAGGTTTGCGCGTGCCGATCGTGCTGGCGCAGCAGGCCGACGGGCTGCTGATTTCCGACCTCGGCGAGAGCGGCCGTGCCACCGTGGTGCTGCAGGAGCGCATCGACCAGGCCGCCGCCGCCGGCCCGGCCGCCCTGCTCGCCGTGTGGCGCGAGGGCCTGGCCGCCATCGCCGCCGTGCACCTGTGCGGCCAGCACCTGAGCCAGGCCTTCGACCGCAACCTCGTGCAGTGCCCCGACGGCGTGATCGGCTACATCGATTTCGAGGACGACCCCTCCGAGGTCATGACCCTGGCCGAATGCCAGGCCCGCGACTGGCTGAGCTACCTGCACTCCACGGCCATGATGCTCGAGGCCGCCGCGCCGCAGGCGGCGGGGCAGCACTGGCACGCGGCGCTGGCGGAAGTTGACGAGGAAGTGCGCGAGCGCATCGCGAACGCGGCGCGGCGCATGAAGTGGGCGCAGAAGCTGCCGGCCAGCCGGCGCTGGGGACGGGATACGCAACGCGTGCGGGCCGTCGCGCGCTTGCTGGGGCAGTGGTACGAGCTGAACAAGGCCTGAGACGGACCGGCGTGGCCTAGGCCAGCGCCGAGCGCACCGCCACCCCGCGCAGCGCCAGCCGCTTCTTCATCGACAGCACCGCCTTGTCCTTGCTGAACAGCTGCGCCCCGTGCGCCACGGACAGGTCGATGAACACCTGGTCGTCCGGATCGCTGCACACGCAGGGCGCGCGCGCCGGCACCTCGGTCACCAGCTGCACGCGCGCATCGAAATCCGCGAGCACCACCGGAATCGTCAGCTCCCGCTGCGCCATGCGCCGGGCGATCAGCGGGTAGCCCAGCACACGTTCCAGTTCGCTGCGCATCGCGGGCGTGGCCAGCCAGCGCAGCGCGCCGCGCGCGAGGTCGTCGACCAGCGGCGCCCAGGCCGGGTCTTCGAAGACCAGCAGGTCGAGCGCAATGTTGGTGTCGATGACGACGAGGTCGGAGGCAGGCAAGGTCATGGGTCGCGTGAAATCTGTCTATCGCCGATGTTGCACCATGCGGCGCCCGGGCTTCTAGCGGGCCGCCGGCCGCCCTGAGGGCATCGCCAGCACCTTCGCGTCGGCGACGAGCCGCGCGTAGGCGAAGTCGGTGAAGGCCTTGATCCGCGCGACCTCCTTCAGGTCGGGATGCGTCAGCACCCAGACCTGCGTGTCGAGCGCCTCCCTCGGCGGCTCGACCTGCACCAGCTCTTCCTCGGCATCGGCCAGCATGCACAGGAGCATGCCCAGGCCCAGGCCGCGCTTCACGAGCTGCGTCATGCCGACGAGGCTGTCGACGCGCGCCGCGATCCGCGCCGGCGGCACCTGCTCACGCAGCCACTTCGCCTGCATCAGGTGCGACAAACCTTCGTCGGGCGCGACCCAGTCGTGCGCAGCCAGCGGTGTCGTCGCCGGGTGCTTCGCAAGGTAGGCCTTCGACGCATACACCGCCGTCTGCAGGCGCCCCGCGCGGCGCCCGACCAGGTGGTCCGGCGGGGCGTTGGTCGGGCGGATCGCCACGTCGGCTTCGCGCTTGGTCAGGCTCAGGAAGAGGTTGTTCATCACCACCTGCAGCTCGATGCCCGGGTGCAGCGCCCGGAAGTCCGCCAGGATCGGCCCGAGCAGCCCGGCCATGAAGGTGTCGGTGCTGGTGATGCGGATGACGCCGGTCAGCCGCAGGTCGAGCCCCATGAGGTGGCGCTGCGCGGCGTCGATCTGCTCGCCCACGCCCTGCAGGCGCTCGCGCAGCGCCTCGCCGGCCAGCGTCATCGCGTAGCCGGCGGGCAGGCGGTCGAACAGGCGCACCGCCATGCGCGCCTCGAGCGCGCCCAGGCGCCGCAGCACGGTGGAGTGGTTCACGCCCAGCTGGCGCGCGGCGCCGGAGAGCGAGCCGGCCTGGCCGACGGCCAGGAACACGCGAAAGTCGTCCCAGTCTGTGTCCTGCATTTATGCATACCCCGGATGCGATTTTTTCGAATGGCTTTGCAAACGTGCCGATCCTACAGTCGTCCGCAAGGGGCCGCGATTCGCCCGCCCCGCATCCACACCACACGGAGGTCGAACCACCATGGACGCGTTTTTCATTCCCGCCTCGCTCGTCGCCGGGGGCCTGCTCGCGGTGCAGGCCGGCGCCAACGCCCAGCTCTCCAAGGCCACGGGCAGCCCGTTCACCGCCACGACCTTGCAGCTGTCGGTCGGCACGCTGGCCCTGCTGGCGGTGGCGCTCGCCACGGGCACGCTGACGGCGCTGGCCGGCCTGCCGGGCGTGCCGTGGTGGCACGTGATCGGCGGCACGGCCAGCGCCTTCTACGTGGTCTCGACCATCCTGCTGTTCCCGCGCCTGGGCGCGGTGGTGGCGGTCGGCCTGTTCATCGCGGGGCAGATGCTGGCCTCGTTCGCGCTCGACACCTTCGGCCTGCTCGGCGTGGCCCCCAAGGCGCTGACACCGGCCATGGCCGGCGGCACGCTGGCGGTGCTGCTCGGGGCCGGGGCCATCGTCGCCGGGCAGGCCGGCAGCCTGCGCCAGGCGCTGGCGGACAAGGCGGGCTGGATCGTGCTGGCGCTGCTGGCCGGCGCGGTGCTGCCGGTGCAGGGCGTGGTCAACGGCCTGCTGCGGCAGGACCTGGGCGCACCCTTCGCGGTGGGGGCGGTGAGCTTCTTCGTGGCGACGCTGGCGATGGCCCTGGCGCTGCTGCTGGTCACGCTGTTCCGGCGTGCGCCCGCGACCACGGCACCGCAAGGCACCGCGCTGCGCGGCATGCCGTGGTGGGGCTGGCTCGGCGGTTTTGCGGGCGCGGCCTATGTGACGACGGTGTTCACGGCGATCCCGGCCATTGGCGCCGCGGCCGCGGTCGGGCTGACGGTGGCGGGGCAGCAGGTGGCGTCGGTGTTCGTCGACCGCTACGGCTGGTTCCGGCTGCCGCAGCGCCCGGTGTCGGGCCTGCGCATGGCGGGCGTGGCCGTGCTGCTGCTCGGCGTGGCCATCATCAAGCTGCTGTGAAGGGAGCGAACGCCATGGCCTGGTTTCTTCTGCTTGCCGCCGGACTGGTGGAGATCGTGATGGCCCTCGCGCTGAAGGCCGCGGCGGGCTGGGAGCGCCCCGGCGCCGGTGCGCTGGGCCTGGGCGCGGCGCTGGCGAGCATCGTGCTGCTCACCACCGCGATGAAGACGCTGCCGGTCGGGACGGCCTACGCGATCTGGACCGGCATCGGCGCCATCGGCGTCACGCTGATCGGCATCTTCTTTTTCCAGGAGAGCGCGGCGCCGCTGCGGCTGGTGTGCATCGCGCTGATCTTCCTGGGCATTGCAGGGTTGAAGCTGCAGTCCTAGGCGTCTGGCGGCGCCGCCCGGTTCGAGCCCCGCACCATGTCGAAGCGGAACAGCCGGCATTCGATGGGGCCGTTCCACATCGGCACGCGGCGCGACTCCTTCAGGCGCATCTGCTTGGGCAGCTTCAGGTCGGGCGTGAGCACCCAGGCGGTCCAGCCCGCGTAGTTCTTCTTCCAGTGGGTGGCGAGCTGCGGAAAGAAATCGCCGCCTTCACCGTCGCCCGGGGTCTGGGCGGCCTCGCGGGCGCCGAAGCGCGCCACGCCGCCGACCTCGATGCGCTCGCCGTACGGCGGGTTGAGCATGATCACGCCGCCCTCGGCCGGCGGCATGCGCTGCAGGGCGTCGCCGCCGCGGAACTCGATGGCGCCGGCCACGCCCGCGCGCTCGGCGTTGCGCTCGGCGAAGTCGACCATGCGGTGCGACACGTCGGAGCCGAAGACGGCGACGTCGCTCGCATGCTGCGCGTTGGTGGCTTCATTCTTGATGGCGGCCCAGACGTGCGCCTGGAACGGCAGCAGCTTCTCGAAGCCGAAGCGCCGCAGCGAGCCCGCCGCGATGCCGCTGGCGATCTGCGCGGCCTCGATGGCGATGGTGCCGCTGCCGCAGCAGGGGTCGTACAGCGGGGCCTTGGCGACCTCGCCGGTCTCGGGGTTCCACCAGCCGCTGGCGGCCAGCATGGCGGCGGCCAGGGTTTCCTTCAGCGGGGCGTCGCCCTTGTCCTGGCGCCAGCCGCGCTTGAACAGCGGCTCGCCCGAGGTGTCGATGTACAGCGTGCAGCTGTCGGTGGTCAGGTGCGCAAAGATGCGGCAGTCGGGCCACTGGGTCTCGATGCTCGGGCGCACGCCGTTCGCCTTGGCGCGGAAGCGGTCGGCCACGGCGTCCTTGATGCGCAGGGTGGCGAAGTTCAGGCTCTGCAGCGGGCTGTGCTGGGCCGTGGTCTCGATCTTGAAGGTCTGCTTGGGCGTGAACCAGATCTCCCAGGCCACGCCGTTGGCGATGGCGTACAGGTCGTTCTCGTTGCGGTAGGGCCCGTGGGCCAGTTCGACCAGCACGCGCTGCGCGAGCCGGCTGTGCAGGTTGAGCTTGAGGCCGTCGCGCCAGTCGGCGCGCACGCGCACGCCGCCGCGCAGGGTGAGCAGGTCCTGCCCGGCACGGCCGGTCAGGGCATGCACCTCCTGGGCAAGGAATTCCTCGACGCCGGCGGCGCAAGGCAGGAAAAATGAGAGATCGTTCACGGAAAGTCGGCCATCGGGAAGCCCGCTAAGGGCCCCCATTGTCGCCGGGGCTGGGGCCTTCTCTATATAGTCGATTTGCCCATGAC
>NZ_JBYSZY010000049.1:0-48197 GCF_058787635.1 Variovorax sp. FW305-3-2-15-B-LB1
CCGCCCCCGCCCGTGCTGCCCGTCGTGGCCTGCGCCGACCTGGCCGGCAAGAGCCTGCCCGCCGCGCTGATCAGCCTGCCCACGCAGGGCGCCACCGTCACCAGCGCCACGCCCGTGGCCGCCGGCGACGCGGGCAACACGCTGGGCGACTACTGCCGCGTGCGCGGCACCATCGCGCCGGTGGACCCGGCTTCGCAGCTCATCCACTTCGCGGTCAACCTGCCCGAGCAGTGGAACCAGAAGACCATCCACTTCGGCGGCGGCGGCTTCGACGGTGTGCTGATCGACGGCACCGAGGTCATCCGCTTCGGCCCCGCCGGCAAGCCCGCGCCGCTGGCGCTGGGCTACGCGACCTACGGCGACGACTCGGGCCACCAGTCGAGCAGCATCACCGACGGCAAGTTCGCGGCCAATGACGAGCAACTGGCCAACTACGGCGGCCAGTCGCTCAAGAAGACGCGCGACGTGGCGCAGGCGCTGGTGTTCGCGCGCTACGCAGTGCAGCCCAGGCACGCCTACTTCCTCGGCACTTCGACCGGCGGGCGCGACGCGCTGAGCTACATCCAGCGCTGGCCGCAGGACTACGACGGCGTGATCGCCAACGAGCCCGCGCTCAACTACACCGGCACGCGCCTGTCGAACGTGGCGGTGGGCCGCGCGCTGTACAACGACGGCGGCAAGGGCTGGCTCAACCTGACGGAGACGCTGCTGGTGCAGAAGGCCGCGATGCAGGCCTGCGACAAGCTCGACGGCGCGATCGACAACATCGTGAGCAATGTGGAGAGCTGCCGCCAGCTCAACACGCAGATCCTCGCGTCGCTGCGCTGCCCCAACGGCGCGGACACGGCCGACACCTGCCTGTCGGACGCGCAGATCGACACGGTGCACGCCATCGAATCGCCGCTGGAGTTCACGACGTACGCGCTGGCCAACGGCGTGAAGCGCGCGGGCGGCTACAACCTGCTCGAAGGTGCGCTGGTGGCCGGCCCGTACACCACGCGCGACCTCGGCACACGCAAGGTGCCGGGCAACCCTGCCACCTCGGCCGACGCCAACATGTACGTCACCGGCGACCAGTGGGTGAAGTTCTTCGTCACGCGCGATGCCGGTTTCAACACGCTGAGCTTCGATCCGCAGAACCCCGGCACGTACACGTCGCGCGTGGCCGAGGTGTCGAAGCTCACCGACGCGACCGACCCGAACCTCGCGCCCTTCTTCGCGCGCGGCGGCAAGCTGCTCATGTTGCACGGCCTGGCCGACGAGGTGATCAGCCCCAACTCGACCATCGACTACTACCGGCAGCTCGTCGCCACGCTGGGCCAGGCCGCGGTCACGCAGAACGTGCGCTTCTATACCGTGCCCGGCATGGGCCACGGCACCGGAAGCTTCATTCCCAACTGGGACTCGCTTGCCGCGCTCGAAGGCTGGGTCGAGGCCGGCCTGGCGCCCGCCACGCCCGTGGCGGTGGACGCCGTGGCCGGCAGCTACGGCCGCACGCGCCCGCTGTGCCAGTTTCCGTCGTGGCCCAAGTACCGCGGCAGCGGCAGCCTCGATGCGGCCGTCAACTACAGCTGCGTGACCGAGGTCGGCGACCCGTTGGCTTGCCCCAACCTGCCGGCGAGCGCAACGCGCTACAAAGGCGGCAACAGCTTCGGCGAGGAACTGCAGGTGCAGATCGACCCGGCCACCCTGGCCTACACCGTCACCATCGATGCGAGCCACGAACCCACGCGGGTCGGCACGCAGCGCAGCGGCTCGCTCGTGTCGCAGGGCAGCTGCAGCTACGCGAGCGGCGAGAGCGGGGCGGTGTTCAGCTTCGGCGCCGGCGGCGTGTTGCTGGGCGGCGTGAACCCGCCGAGCGGCAGTGGCTTCTCGCCGCTGGTGGCGTTCCAGAACACCTTCCAGAATGTGTCTCCGTCGACGGACTTCCGCAGCGTGTCGCTGATCTTCAACGCGGCCGGCGTGGAACAGCTCGGCGCGGGCACCACGGCGGCGTTCTCATCGGCGGGGCGGCTGCGCAATGCGGGCACCTTCCAGTTCTGCCGCAGCCCGGCGTCGAACAGCTTCATGACCTACGACCAGACCTGCAAGAACACCGAGAAGGGCTACCTCCGCTACAGCACGGCGCGCGGCGCCTTCGACATGTACACGACCTCGACCTCGTCGAGCGGCACCGCCGAGACCGAGGGCGGCACGCTCACCGGCTCGGTGGTGATCGGGCTGGTCAACGGCGTGTCCACGCCGCTGTACCTGCGGCGCGTGGCCACCGCCGTGCCGGCGGGCGACACCAGCAGCGGCGCAGCCACCGTCATCCAGCCGGGCCTGCGCCTGCTGGCGGTGCAGCAGACGCTGATGCCCGGTGCGGCCGACGGCAGCTTTGCCATGGCCAGCGTGAAGGGCGAGAGCCGCGAGGCCACCGTGGTCGGCACGGCCTTCAACCTCGGCGGCGCGGCCACCACGCTGGGCTACGACACGCCGGTGCTCGGCGTGGCGCAGGCCGGCGCCGGCCGGCCGGGCCATCTCATCTTCAACAGCGGCGTCGTGGCCTTCGTCACCACCGATGGGGCGAACGCGACGCTGGACCTCGGAGTACGCCATTGAAAAAATACCTCTCGCAACTTGCCGCCTTCGCTTGGCTGGGCGCCGCGCCGCTGCTGTCCGCGCACGCGGCACCCGCCACCGCGCCCAAGCCCACGGCCTGCCCGTCGCCCGTGCCGGAGAGCGCGCGCTGCTACACCGGTGAAGACGGCGTGGGCTCGTTCTACTGGATCGCCATTCCGAAAGACTGGCAGCGCGGCGTGCTCGTGATGCACGCGCACGGCGGGCCCGAAACCGGCGCACCCAAGCTCGCGCGCAGCGAGGAAGACCTGAAGCGCTGGGCCGTCACCGTGAAGGCCGGCTATGCCTGGGCCGGCTCCACCTACCGGCGCGGCGGCTACGGCGTGACGATGGCGGCGCAAGACACCGAGCGGCTGCGCCAGATCGTCGTGCGCCACTTCGGCACGCCCCAGCGCACGCTGCTGCATGGGCAGAGCTACGGCGCGGGCGTGGCGGCGAAGGCGGCCGAGCTCTATGCGCCGGTGGGCGATGCGAAGTCGCCCTACGACGGCCTGCTGCTCACCAGCGGCGTGCTCGGCGGCGGCAACAGCGCCTACGACTTCCGGCTCGACCTGCGCGTGGTGTACCAGTACGTCTGCCGCAACCACCCCAAGCCCGACGAGCCGCAGTACCCGCTGTGGATGGGCCTGCCGATGGACGCGAAGCTCACGCGCAGGGACCTCGCGGCGCGCGTCAAGGACTGCACCGGCGTCGGCACGCCGGCCGCGCAGCGCACGCCCGAGCAGGCGGCGCGGCTGAAGACGATTCTCTCGGTCGTGAAGATCCCCGAGCGCTCGCTCGTCGGCCATCTCAACTGGGCGACGTGGCTGTTCCAGGACCTCGTGCAGCAGCGCCTGAAGGGCCGCAACCCCTTCGGCAACATCGGCGTGGTCTACAGCGGCTCGAGCGACGATGCGGCGCTCAACGCCGGCGTGCTGCGCTACGCCGCGGACCCGCAGGCCCAGGGCGCGCTCGCGGCCGACAGCCAGCCCACCGGCCGCACCTCGCTGCCCACCGTCGGCCTGCACGCCATCGACGACCCGACGGCGTTTGTCGAACTCGAGAACGCCTACCGCCGCATCCGCGATGCGGCCGGCACCGGCGGGCACCTGGTGCAGAGCTTCAGCGCCGAGCGCGAGCACAGCTACCTCAGCGATTCGGAATACCCCGCGCTCTTCGGCGCATTGCTCGACTGGATCGACAAGGGCGAGAAGCCCACGCCCCAGAGCCTGGCGCAACGCTGCGTGGCGCTCATGCCGCGCTACGACACCGACGGCAAGAACGGCTGCCACATCCAGCCGGAGTGGCAACCACCCACGCTCGAAAGCCGCGTGCCTTCGCGCGCGCCCTGATTTTCTTTTTGACCTTGACGGAGACTTCCATGAAAAAACTGTTCGCCCTCGCGGCGCTGGCCCTTGCTGTATGCGCCCACGCGCAAGACTTTCCCGCAGGCAAGCCCGTGACCATCGTCGTGCCCTTCGCGGCCGGCGGTCCGACCGACCGCGTCGCGCGCGATCTCGCCGAGGCGCTGCGCAAGCCGCTGGGCGGCGCCAGCGTCATCATCGACAACGTGCCCGGCGCGGGCAGTTCCATCGGCGCGGCCAAGGTCGCGCGCGCCAATCCCGACGGCTACACGCTGCTGCTCAACCACATCGCGATGGCGACCGTGCCGACGCTGGTGCGCAACGTGCCGTTCAAGGTCGAGACCGACTTCGAGTACCTGGGCATCGTCAACGACGTGCCCATGACGCTCATCGCCAAGCCCAGCCTGCCGGCCACCAACTACAAGGAACTGACCGCCTGGATCGCCGCCAACAAGGGCAAGATCAACCTGGGCAACGCGGGCATCGGCTCGGCCGCGCACCTGTGCGGCCTGCTCTACCAGAGCGCCACGAAGACCGAGATGACGCCCGTGCCCTACAAGGGCACGGCACCCGCCATCACCGACCTGATCGGCGGCCAGATCGACCTCCTGTGCGACCAGAGCACCAACACCTCGCCGCAGATCGAGGCGAAGAAGGTCAAAGCCTATGCCGTGACCACGCCCAAGCGCCTGACCACGCCGCTCTTGAAAGACCTGCCCACGCTCGACGAGGCCGGCCTGAAGAACTTCCAGGTGACGATCTGGCACGGCCTGTACGCGCCCAAGGGCACGCCCGCGCCGGTGCTCAAGAAGATCAGCGACGCGCTGAAGGCGGCACTGAAGGACGCCGACTTCATCAAGCGCGAGGAAGCACTCGGCGCCGTGGTCGCCACCGACGGCCGCATCGAACCCGAGGGCCACAAGAAGTTCGTGGCGGCGGAGATTGCGAAATGGAGCCCGATCATCAAGGCGGCGGGGGTGTACGCGGACTGAGGTTGTCGGCTGGCGTCAGCCGCCCGGTGCGACGGACTCTCCGCTCCATCGGACGCGCGACGCCTGTAGGTGATGCCGCATGGCCGCGGCTGCCACTTGCAGACCGCGTGTCACCAGCGGGAGGTAGATCGTCTCTTGCTTCACGAACGCCGCTTCCCAGGCCCGCGGGGTTTCCGTGCGTTCGCTCATGTGCGGCGAGATCGGGTTGTGCACGCGCAAGTTGGGGCACCAGCCAATGTGTCACGCTATGCTGTCGCCCCCATAACCAGGAGCGAAGAGCGAATGAAATCTCGTTGGAAGATCTGGGCCTCGATCACGGCCTTGATGGCGATATCGGGCTGCACGCAGTATCCGATCGCAATGACGGCTGAGACGTTCGAGACCATCATCGAGGGGCGCTATGACCCGAGCAAACAAGGGCTTCTCGCCGACTGCATCTTCGACGGATGGGACACGGTGATGAATTACGCAGCGTTTTCTCAGGCAAGGCTCGTCAAGCGTGCATGGGGCTACCGGGTAGATTCCATCTCAATGACCAACAAGCTGATGGCTGCGGAATTGCGAGACGATGGAATCGTCACCATCTCGCGCATGAAGGAGCGGCGCATGGTCACCACGCTGGTACCTGAGACCACCGCCGCAACCGCTTGCCTCACTCGCTATGGCGCGACCTTCTCGAAGATCGGCGGCCCGTAGGATCACGAGAGACCATCGAGCTGCCGACGACCCCTCGTTTTTTTATTGCAATCTCTCTTCGATGGAGGTTGCGAAAAAAGCCTCACCCCAACCGCATCGACAACTCCACGTCACCGCCGAACGGCACCGACAGATACCCGCTGTCAGGCGAGCGCACGCGCGCCAGGTACTCCGGGCTGTGGTCGGCGTTGTCCGCCACGATCAGCACGCCCGGCCGCAGGCGCGGCTCGACCAGCGCCAGCACGTCGGGGTAGAGCGCCTTCGCGCCATCGAGCAGCAAGAGGTCGATGGAGGCTGGCAGGTCGACGGCCAGCGTCTGCAGCGCATCGCCTTCGCGGATCTCGACCAGGTCGGCCACGCCGCCTTCGGCCAGGTGCGCGCGCGCCCTGGCGACCTTCGTGGGCTCGAACTCGCTGCCGATCAGGCGGCCGCCGCCGTTGTCGCGCAGCGCCGCGGCCATGTACAGGGTGGACAGGCCGAAGGAGGTGCCGAACTCCACGATGTGGCGCGCGTTCGTGCTGCGCGCCAACTGGTACAGCAGCACGCCGGTCTCGCGCGACACCGGAAGCCACAGGTCCTTGAGCCGGCTGTAGAGCGCGATGTACTCGGTCTTGCTGTGCATCAGCCGGTGGCGTTCCTCCGGACTGACGTCGGCGATGGCCGGGCTGGCCTCCTGGAACAGGCGGTCCAGCAAGGGCGCCAGGGGTGCGGTGGTCAAGGTGGTCACGGGGTTCTTTCGTGTGAAAAGCAGATGGGAAATACTATGAAGAACCCTTCATGTTTTCCATTCGCGTTCCGCCACGCTCCCATGATCGATCGTCGAAGCACCCCGATCTCCTCTCGCAGGCAGCCCAAGCAGGCGCGCTCGGCCGACCTTCTTGGGGCCATTCTTCAGGCAGCCATTCAGGTTTTGGCGAAAGAAGGCGTGCGCCGCTTCACGACGACGCGCGTGGCCGAACGCGCGGGTGTGAGCGTGGGGTCGGTGTACCAGTACTTCCCGAACAAGGCGTTGATCCTGTTCCGCTTGCAGAGCGATGAATGGCGGCAGACCACGGAGTTGATGCGCGGCATCCTCGGGGACACGCAGCGTCCCGCGTTGGAGCGCCTGCGCCTGCTGACGCATGCGTTCGTGCGCTCCGAATGCGAAGAGGCCGATGTGCGAACGGCGCTCGACGACGCCGCGCCGTTCTACCGCGACGCACCCGAGGCACAAGAGGTGCGCGCCGCCGGTGACGAGATCGTCCGCGTGTTCATGCAGGAGGCGCTGCCAGCGGCTTCCGATGCCACGCGCCAAATGGCAGGCGACCTGATCGTGGCGACGCTCAGCGCCGTGGGGAAAGAGTTCTCGGAGCGCCCCCGCACCGACGCCGAGATCGAGGCCTGGGCGGGCGCGATGGCCGACATGTTCTGCGTCTACATGGAAAGCCTCGCGTCGCGCTGAGCACTCCGCGCCGAATCGGCCCGCCCTCGACGGGGCCTTCAGCCGCCCCTCAGAACGTCCCCGGCAACAGGATGTCCGACTTCACATCGTCGATCTGCGTGCGACCGCAGAAGGCCATCGTGATGTCCAGTTCCTTGTGGATGATCTGCAGTGCGCGCGTCACGCCTTCCTGGCCGTAGGCGCCCAGGCCGTACAGGAAGCTGCGGCCGATCAGCGTGCCGCGCGCGCCGAGCGCGCGGGCCTTGAGCACGTCCTGGCCGCTGCGCACGCCGCCGTCCATCCACACCTCGATCTGGCTGCCCACGGCATCGGCGATGGCCGGCAGCGCGGCGATGGAGGACGGCGCGCCGTCGAGCTGGCGGCCGCCATGGTTCGACACGATGAGCGCGTCGGCGCCGCTGGCCACGGCCAGGCGTGCGTCTTCCGTGTCCATGATGCCCTTGAGGATCAGCTTGCCGCCCCAGCGCTTCTTGATCCATTCGACGTCCGCCCAGCTCAGGGCCGGGTCGAACTGTTCGGCGGTCCACGACGACAGCGACGACAGGTCTTTCACGCCCTTGGCGTGGCCGGCGATGTTGCCGAAGGTGCGGCGCTTGGTGCCCAGCATGCCCATGCACCAGCGCGGCTTGGTCGCCAGGTTGATGAGGTTCTTGATCGTGGGCTTGGGCGGCGTCGACAGGCCGTTCTTGATGTCCTTGTGGCGCTGGCCGAGGATCTGCAGGTCGAGCGTGAGCTGCAGCGCCGACACGTTGGCGGCCTTGGCGCGGTCGATCAGGCGTTCGATGAAGTCGCGGTCCTTCATCACGTAGAGCTGGAACCAGAAGGGGTGGCGGTCGGTGTTCTCGGCAATGTCTTCCAGCGAGCAGATGCTCATGGTCGAGAGCGTGAACGGAATGCCGAAGGCCTTGGCCGCGCGCGCGCCCAAAATTTCGCCGTCGGCGTGCTGCATGCCGGTCAGGCCCGTGGGCGCGATGGCCACGGGCATGGCGACCTCCTGGCCGATCATGGTGGTGCGGGTGGAGCGGCCTTCCATGTTCACGGCCACGCGCTGGCGCAGCTTGATCTTCTGGAAGTCGCTCTCGTTGGCGCGGTAGGTGCCCTCGGTCCAGGCGCCGGAGTCGGCGTAGTCGTAGAACATCTTCGGCACGCGCCGCTGGGCGATCGCCCGCAGGTCTTCGATGCAGGTGATCTTGGAAAGGTCGGGCACGGGGGAGTCTCCTGGCTGGTGTTATGGGGGGCGCG
Source organism: Variovorax sp. FW305-3-2-15-B-LB1 (assembly GCF_058787635.1). Taxonomy (NCBI): domain Bacteria; kingdom Pseudomonadati; phylum Pseudomonadota; class Betaproteobacteria; order Burkholderiales; family Comamonadaceae; genus Variovorax; species Variovorax sp. FW305-3-2-15-B-LB1. The sequence goes on from NZ_JBYSZY010000049.1 coordinate 8,334, forward strand.
GCGGGCTGCGGCCTGTGTGGGCCACGGCAGCGCCGGGGGTCGAGTCTGCAGGGGAAACGCGCCGGCGACCTGAAAAAAGCCCACACCCCGGCTGAAAATTATTCAGCCCGGCTCGCGCAGCGCCTGGCGCAGCCATTCGACGAAGGTGGCGCATTCCCAGCGTTCCATGGTGCCGGGGCGCCAGCACAGGAAGTAGGCGTTGGGCGAGGGCGCGCTGTGCGGCGACAGGCGCACCAGCCGGCCGTTGTCGAGCCAGGCGCGGCCCAGCCGCAGGTGCATGAGGACCACGCCGAAGTCTTCGGCGGCCGCATCGAGCGCCAGGCCCAGGTCGTTGAACTGGTGGCCCACGGCCGGCTCGGGAAGGCCGATGCCGCAGGCCTTGAACCAGATGCGCCACGACTCCAGCGGCGTGCGCAGCATCTGCACGCGCGCCACCTCGGCGTCGGTCGAGAAGTGCTGCTCGAAGGGTCCGTGGCGTTCCAGGTAGGCCGGGCTGCACACCGGCGAGACGTCGTCGGCCAGCAGTTGGCAGAACTCGCGGTCGTGGAACGGGCCGGTGCCGAAGCGCAGCTCGATGTCGGCGTCTTCGGCCGTGAAGTTGCGCACCGGCATGGTCACCTGCAGCATCAGCTCGATGGTCGGGTAGGCGTCGCGAAACTCGGCCAGCCGGGGCAGCAGCATCTGGCGCGAGAAGGTGGGCGTGACCGCCACGCGCAGCCGCCGCACCTGCGACGCGGGCTCGCGCCCCGGCACCTGCTGCAACGCCGCAATGGCCTCGCGCACGCGCGCCAGGTAGGCCACGCCGTCGGCGCTCAGGCCGAAGTCGTTGCCCGTGAAGAGCTTGAGCTCGAGCTGCGTCTCGAGCTGGCGGATGCGGTGGCTCACGGCGCTGGGCGTCACGCTGAGCTCCTCGGCCGCCAGGTTCACGCTGCGCAGCCGCGCGACGGCCTCGAAGGCCTGCAGGCCCTGGGTCGAGGGGAGTCGCGTCGATGCCATGTGTTTCTTGGAAGGGAGTGAGCGATGCGATGTTATCGAAGGGCGACCAGCGCATCGAGCAGCCGCCGCAGGTCGTCGACCGCCTCGCGCGCCAGGGCCGCATCGCCCATCTGCGCCTTGACGATGGCGCCGTCGACGCCGAGCGCGGCCGCCTGTGCAACGGCCATGCGTTGCGGGCCGTCGGGCAGCAGGCCGGCGATCACCTCGACCATCTCGCGCTTGTGCTCGCGCGCGATGTCGGCGGCGCCGGCCACGCTGGCCCCCACTTCCACCACCGAGTTGATGAAGGCACAGCCCCGAAACAGCGGGTCGGCGAACCACTCGGCCATCACGTCGGCCAGCACCGGCAGCGCCTGCCCCTGCGCGATGCGTTGCTGCGCGTCGCGACGGCCCAGCGCATCGACGAACCAGGCCATCCACACGCCGTGCCGGTGGTCGAGAAAGGCGCGCACCAGGTCGTCCTTCGACGGAAAGTGCCGATAGAAAGTGACCTTGGTGACGCCCGACGCGGCGATCACGCGGTCGATGCCCGTGGCGCGGATGCCATCGGCATAGAAGAGCTCGTGCGCCGTGAGCAGGATGCGCTCGCGCGCGGGCAATGCAGAGATGTCCATGCGGCGATTGTAGGCATGTAGACAGGTCTGTCTACTCGTGGCACATTGCGGACCTTCATCACTTCATTTCTTTGACTGAAAGACCGCCATGGAATCCCGCCCGCCGCTGCCGCCCTTCACCCTCGAATCCGCCCTCCAGAAAGTCCAGGCCGCCGAAGACGCCTGGAACTCGCGCGACCCCGCGCGCGTGAGCCTGGCCTACACGCCCGACACCGAATGGCGCAACCGCGCCGACTTCGTCAACGGCCGCGCGCAGGTGGTGGCGTTCCTGTCGCGCAAGTGGGAGCGCGAGCACGACTACCGCCTGAAGAAGCAGCTGTGGGCCTTCATGGACAACCGCATCGCGGTGCGCTTCGAATACGAATGGCACGACGCCGCGGGCCAGTGGTTTCGCAGTCACGGCAACGAGAACTGGGAGTTTGCGCAGAACGGGTTGATGCAAAGGCGCTACGCGAGCATCAACGACCAGCCCATCGCGGAATCGGAGCGCAAGTTCCGCTGGGAGCGCTGAGGCGCAGGGTGCGGCAACGGGCATGCCTGTTGCTTGCCCTGTCGCATCCCTTCATACCCAGGAGCCAAGCCGCATGAACCGCAACGACGTCACCGAGAAGATCATCACCGTGAAGGTGTCCAAGGGCATCCAGTGGGCCGACGTGGCCAAAAAGGTCGGCCTGTCGAAGGAGTGGACCACCGCCGCCTGCCTCGGCCAGATGACGCTCGATGACAAGCAGGCCAAGGTCATCGGCAAGATCTTCGGCCTCACGCCCGAGGAGCAGAAGTGGCTCCAGGTCGTGCCCTACAAGGGCTCGCTGCCCACGCCCGTGCCCACCGACCCGCTGATCTACCGCTGGTACGAGGTGGTGAGCGTGTACGGCACGACCATCAAGGAACTGATCCACGAGGAGTTCGGCGACGGCATCATGAGCGCCATCGACTTCAGCATGGACATCCAGCGCCAGCCCGACCCGAAGGGCGACCGCGTCAACGTGGTGCTGTCGGGCAAGTTCCTGCCGTACAAGAGCTACTGACGTTCGGCGTTCAGTCAGTACACCGGCGCCGCGGGCTTCGGCCGCGGCGTCGGGGCCGGGCGCCAGCCGGGGCCGGCCATGCCGTAGCGTGCGCCCTCGATCGCACCCGCAATGGCACGCGCCACGCCGTCGACCGGCGTCGTCAGCCGCCGCCGCGTGCGCATGCGCTCGAAGGCGTAGCTGTCGGCGATGCGCTCGGCCAGCGGGTCGGCGGCCTCGGCCACGTCGGGGCTCACCAGCGAGACGTGCACGCGCCCCGCGTGTTCCCGCCGCAGCCCTTCGGAGATCGACTGCACCGCGTACTGCGTGCCGTGGTACACGGCCGAGTCGGGCGTGGCGCCGCCCATGGCCACCGGCGCGACGTTGACGATGTGGCCCCAGCCCTGCTCCTGCATCGTGGGCAGCACGGCCGCCACGCCCAGCAGCATGCCGCGCAGGTTGACGTCGATCATCAGCTCCCACTCCTCGATCTTGCGCTGCCACAGCGGCGACAGCGGCATCACGCCGGCGGCGTTCACCAGCACGTCGATGCGGTCGTGCGTGTCGAGGGCGAACTCGGCAAAGGCCTCCATGTCGGGCCGGTGCGTCACGTCCAGCCGCCGGAAGCTCGCCGAGCCGCCGGTGGCATTGATCTCGGCAGCGAGCGCCGCGAGCCGTTCGGTGCGGCGCGCGCCGAGCACCACATGGGCGCCGCGCCGCGCGAGCCGCCGCGCCGTCGCCTCGCCGATGCCGCTGCTGGCGCCGGTGACGAGAACCACTGTGTCCTGGATTGCACTCATACAAAACTCCTCATGCGGGTCGATGCGCCACGGCGCGAAGGGTGCGCCGGGCATGCAGAGGAGTCTCGGGCCGAAGGGGCCGGAGGCGGTATCCGGATCGAACGAGGTTTTTGCCTGATCCTGCGAAATGCAGAAACAGGCGGGTCGTGCGCGGGGCCGCGTCAGGCGCGCCGGCCCAGCCGGTTCCCCAACGCCAGCAGCCCCCATCCCGTCAACCCGAAGGTCAGCGCGATGCCTGCTGCGTAGAGGGCCACGCCGCCGTAGCCGCCCACGTTGGCGGGGTTGAGGAAAGGGTAGGGGTACCAGCCCGTGCGGCTGCCGCGCACCAGCGTGTAGACCAGGTAGGCCATCGGGAAGACCAGCGTCCACAGCAGTTGCCGGCCGCCGAGGCGCGTGCGCGGCGGTTGCAGCAACCAGTCGAGCAGCACGACGCACGGCATGACGTGGTGCAGCAGCGTGTTGATCCACGGCCGCAGCGCGCCGAGGTCGACGTCGCGCAGCAGCAGCGAGAAGACGATGCCGACCACGACCATGTTCACGGCCGACAGGGCGCGCAGCCCCTCGTCGGGCCCCGTGGACGCCGGCCGCCAGAGGCGGCGCGCACCGAGCACCAGCACGATGGCCGCGAGCAGGTTCGAGAGGTTGGTGAAGAAGCTGAAGAAGTTGACGACGTCGAAACCCATGCGGACATGGATCGCCAGCTGCCAGCCGATCGCCACGAGGGTCAGCAGGCCGAAGAAGAGGCGCAGGGCGGACCAGGCCATGGGATGCCGGCCCTCAGGGCCTGCAGCTGCCGCCCATGGACACCGAGCCGTCCTTGCATTCGGTGAGGATGGGCTCGCCGCGCGATGCGGGCGCCGAGGTGGCGCTCGGGGCCGGCGAGGCCGCGCCGCCTTCGCGCTGGTAGACGATCTTCTTCGTGCCCAGCTCGCAGCTGCCCACCACCTGGCCGCTCGCCGTGGCGGCGGCATCGACGGTGACGACGCTGAAGTTCGTCACGCCCGACGCGGCGATCTTCGCTTCGATCTGGGCGCGCAGCGTTTCGCAGTTGCTCTGAGTAGGGCTCTGGGCATGGGCGCCGCCGGCGGCCATGAGCAGGGGCCAGGCGGCGGCAATAGCAAGCCAATGGCGTTTCATGAGGGGCCTGCCTTTCTTTCTTGCGTGCAGTGGGGGCGGGAGAAATCGGAGTCTAGTCGCGCACAAAGACCAACGGCCCGCCGCGCGAGCGACAGGCCGTTGGTGTGGGCACTTCCGGGCCTGGTCAGGCCCGGAAAGGTGCAACGCAGCGGAATCAGACCGCCGGTGCCAGCACCGCGTTCAGCGTGGCGCTCGGGCGCATCACGGCTTCGTACTTCTTCGGGTCGGCCAGGTAGTAGCCGCCGATGTCCACGGCCTTGCCCTGCACGGCCGCGAGTTCGTCGACGATCTTCTTCTCGTTGGCGGTGAGTGCCTCGGCCAGCTTCTTGAACTTGGCCTGCAGCTCCTTGTCCTCGGTCTGCGCGGCGAGTTCCTGGGCCCAGTACATGGCCAGGTAGAACTGGCTGCCGCGGTTGTCCAGCTGACCGGTCTTGGGCGACGGGTTCTTGTTGTTGTCCAGCAGCTGGCCGGTGGCGGCGTCGAGCGTCTTGGCCAGGATCTTGGCCTGCGCGTTGCCGGTCTTCAGGCCCAGGTCTTCCAGGCTCACGGCCAGCGCGAGGAATTCACCGAGCGAGTCCCAGCGCAGGTGGTTTTCTTCCACCAGCTGCTGCACGTGCTTGGGGGCCGAGCCGCCCGCGCCGGTCTCGTACATGCCGCCGCCGGCCATGAGCGGCACGATCGACAGCATCTTGGCCGAGGTGCCCAGTTCCATGATGGGGAACAGGTCGGTCAGGTAGTCGCGCAGGATGTTGCCGGTGGCGCTGATGGTGTCCAGGCCGCGCACGACGCGCTCCAGCGTGTAGCGCATGGCGCGCACCTGGCTCATGATCTGGATGTCCAGGCCCGTGGTGTCGTGCTCGTGCAGGTACATCTTGACCTTGGTGATCAGCTGCGCCTCGTGCGGGCGGTAGGCGTCGAGCCAGAACACGACCGGCATGCCGGAGTTGCGCGCGCGGTTCACGGCCAGCTTCACCCAGTCGCGGATCGCGGCGTCCTTGACCTGGCACATGCGCCAGATGTCGCCCTTCTCCACGTCTTCGCTCATCAGCACTTCGCCGGTGTCCAGGTCGGTGATGTTGGCCACGCCGTCTTCGGGGATCTCGAAGGTCTTGTCGTGCGAGCCGTACTCTTCGGCCTTCTGGGCCATGAGGCCGACGTTGGGCACGGTGCCCATGGTCTTGGGGTCGAAGGCGCCGTGCCACTTGCAGAAGTTGATGATCTCCTGGTAGATGCGGGCGAAGGTCGATTCGGGCATCACGGCCTTGACGTCCTTCAGGCGGCCGTCGGCGCCCCACATCTTGCCGCCGTTGCGGATCATGGCGGGCATCGAGGCGTCCACGATCACGTCGTTGGGCGAGTGGAAGTTGGTGATGCCCTTGGCCGAGTCGACCATGGCCAGCTCGGGGCGGCCTTCGTGGCAGGCGTGCAGGTCGCGCTTGATCTCGTCCTGCGTGCTCTGGGGCAGCGTGGCGATCTTGTTGTACAGGTCGACCATGCCGTTGTTGACGTTGATGCCCAGCTCGTCGAACAGCTTGCCGTGTTTCTCGAAGGCTTCCTTGTAGAAGATCTTCACGCAGTGGCCGAACACGATGGGGTGCGAGACCTTCATCATGGTGGCCTTCACGTGCAGCGAGAACATCACGCCGGTCTTGTGCGCGTCTTCGATTTCCTTTTCATAGAAGGCCAGCAGCGCCTTCTTGCTCATGAACATGGAGTCGATGATCTCGCGGTCGAGCAGGGCGACCTTGGACTTGAGCACGATGGTCTTGCCGCTCTTGGTCAGCAGTTCCATCTTGACGTTGCGCGCGCGGTCCAGGGTCATGGACTTTTCGCCGTGATAGAAGTCGCCGCCGTGCATGTGCGAGACGTGCGAGCGCGAGGCCTGGCTCCACTCGGCCATGCTGTGCGGGTTCTTGCGGGCGTATTCCTTCACGGCGCGGGGCGCGCGGCGGTCGGAGTTGCCTTCGCGCAGCACGGGGTTCACGGCGCTGCCGGTGCACTTGTTGTAGCGCGTGCGGATGTCCTTGTCCTCGTCCGAGGTCGGGTTCTCCGGGTAGTCGGGGATCTTGTAGCCCTTGCCCTGCAGTTCCTTGATGGCCGACTTGAGCTGCGACACCGAGGCGCTGATGTTGGGCAGCTTGATGATGTTGGCTTCGGGCTTGAGCGTGAGCTTGCCCAGCTCGGCCAGGTTGTCGGGCACCTTCTGGTCGTCGCTCAGGAATTCGGGGAACTCGCCCAGGATGCGGGCGGCCACCGAGATGTCGCTCGTCGTCACGTTGATGCCGGCCGGAGCCGTGAAGGCGCGCACGATGGGCAGGAAGGCGTAGGTCGCCAGCAGGGGCGCCTCGTCGGTGAGGGTGTAGACGATGGTGGGTTGCTTCGTGCTCATGCGCTTGCTTCCGTAGGTTCTGGGTTGTCGAGAGGGCTGAAATTTCATTGGGCGAAATGGACTTTCGCCGGAGCCCCCCATTGTCGCCCGGTCGGGCCGGGGCGCGGCCGGAGAAACCCCGATGACCCCTCTGCCAGGGCTTCCCGCGATGGCTACCATTGCGCCCCATGAAAAAGCTGCCTCTTGCCGGGATCGTCGGTCTTCTCGCGTCGCTGCCGGCCGGCCCCGTGCTCGCCGCGCCTGCCGCGCAGGTCTTCGTGGCCGTCAAGGCGCCCGAGGCCGTCGACGCCATGTGGCGCGCCCACCTGTGCGCCTTGCTGCCGCAGCCCTGCGATGCGCAGGCGCTGAAGCTGCATCGCCCGCGCGACGGCGGCGCACCCGACGACTACCTGCTCACCTCGGAAAAGCCCCTGGCCATGGCCCGCCTGAAGCGCGACGCCGGCGCCGGTGGCTGGCAACTCGCGCAGCTGCACGATTTCTCGACCTACGTGGCCTCGCAGCAGCGCGACCGCCCCAGCACCGACCCCGAGCTGCACCTGGCCCTCGCGCCGGTGCTCTACCCGCTGGCCGAGGGCCGTTGGGCCGTGGCCGTGACCCAGCACGAATCGGAAAGCTATTCGGGCGGCGGCGCGTCCTATGTGACGGCCGACTTCGTGCCGCTGGACACGCCGCCCGGGCAGCGCGCCAAGGCCGCGCGCGAGGGCATCCCGTACTGGTGCTCGCGGTCGATCCGCGCCTGCTTCAGCGAGAAGGAATACAAGACCTCGAAGCACTGCCACGACGAAAGCCGCGGCAGCTTGCGCATCGCCTACGACGCGCCGGCGAAGGCCGGCGGTCCCTATGTGTGGCGCTACACCTGGCTGCAGAGCGAGTGGCCGGCGCACACGGGGCCGGCCGGCAACAAGCGCACCAGCGTCGACTTCACGGACGACAGCGCGCAGAAACCGACCGCCTGCGACGGCGGGCTGCAGTAAGCAGGCAGCAGACTGCGGCTCAGTGCCGCGGCACCGTCACCGCGCCCACGTGCAGCGTGCGCCCTGCGCCCAGCCCCGCCATGACCAGCACCACGCCCAGGCCGACGAACAGCCACGCCGAGGCGCGGAAGTTGCCGGTCCAGCCGTGCAGCAGCCCGGCCAGCAGCGGGCCGAAGGCCGCCACCATGTAGCCCACGCCCTGCGCCATGCCCGACAGGTGAGCGGCAATGTGCGAATCGGGCGAGCGCAGCACGATCATCGTGAGCGCCAGCGCGAAGGTGCCGCCCTGCGAAATGCCCAGCACCACGGCCCAGGTCCACATGCCGCCGGGGGCGTCCAGCGGCGCGAACAGCATGGCCAGCATGGCCGCCACCGTCATCGCCGACAGCACCACCGCCAGCGCGCGCTGGTTGCGCAGCTTCACGGCCAGCGCCGGCACCACCAGGCAGGTCACGACCTGCGTCATGACCGACAGCGACACCACGTAGCCGGCCATTTCGCCGCTGAGCCCGCGCTCGCGCAGGATCGGCGCCAGCCAGCCCATCACGATGTACGCCAGGGCCGACTGCAGCCCCATGAAGAAGGTCACCTGCCAGGCCAGCCGGTCGCGCCACAGGCCGCGCACGGTGAAGCCCGATTCGCTCGCCACCGGCTTGAGCGGCAGCGCCTGCGGCGCCCAGATGAACGTGACCAGCGCGGCCGGCACGGCCCACATGGCGAGCGCCAGCGTCCAGCCGCCGCCCAGCGCGTGCTCCAGCGGCACCGTCAGGCCCGCGGCGCTGGCGGCGCCGCCGCACACGGCCATGGTGTACAGGCCCATCATCAGCGCGGCCTGCTTGGCGAAGTCGCGCTTCACCAGGCCCGAGAGCAGCACGTTCGACACCGCGATGCCGCTGCCCGCGATGGCCGAGGCCAGAAACAGCAGCGGGATGTTGCCGGTGCCGCGCAGCACCGTGCCCACGCCGATCAGCACCATGCAGCCCAGCAGCGTGCGCTCGGTGCCGAAGCGGCGCCCGAGCCAGGGCGCCATCGGCGCGAACACGCCCAGGCAGACGATGGGCAGCGTGGTCAGCAGGCTGGCGGCGGTGGCCGACAGGCCGGTGGCGCGGATGATTTCCGGCAGCACCACCGACAGGCTGGCGAACACCGGGCGCAGGTTGAAGGCGATGAGCACCACCGTCAGGCCCAGCAGCAGCCGGCGGCCCCGGCTGGGCGTCGGCGTGGGGCGCGGCGCGGGCAGGCTGTCGACTTCGGCGTCGATCAGCAGTTCTTCGGCGCCCGATGGCGCCGCCTGGGTGCGCGCGACGGTGGCAGCACCCGTGGGCAAGGTCATCGCGCTCATGCCGTGCCCAATGCGAGCGCGTTGAGCGTCGGCGCCATCAGCTCGCGCACGGCGGCGGCGGCGCGCTCGGGGTCGCGGCTGGCAATGCCTTCGACGATGGCGCGGTGCGCCGCCTCGTCGGGCTCGGGCAGGCTGGCGCTCAGCGTGCTGGCGATGGTTTCCTTGATGTAGCCGGTGATGAAACGGCAGGTCTCGACCAGCGCCAGGTTGCCCGACACATCGACGATGGCCAGGTGAAAGGCCAGGTCGCGCTCGATGAAGGCCGCGCCGCCGTCGGCCAGGTCGGGCTGGCCGCGCTTGTCGAGCAGGGCGTTCAGCCGGCGCAGGTCTTTCGCGGTGTGGCGCACGGCGGCGAGCCGGGCGGCCTCGACCTCGAGCGCGCGGCGCACCTCGAACTGGTCGCGCAGGCTGGCCAGGCGCAGCTTCTGCAGGCTGGCCGAGGGGTCGAAGCCCGAGCGCACGTAGGTGCCCGAACCCTGCCGCACCTCGAGCAGGCCGCGCGACACCAGCGTCTTCACCGCCTCGCGCACCGTGCCGCGGCTCACGCCCAGCAGCTGCGCCAGCTGGGGCTCGATCGGAATGCGCGAGCCGATGGGCCAGCGGCCCGCCGCGATTTCGGTGCGGATGCTGTTCGCGGCGGCGTCGGCCAGGGAGGTGCGGGGCGGTTGGACGAGCATGGGATCAGGGCGACTTATTCATTCAATGATTGGATGAATTTAACCATTGTCAAAAAGACGCGGTCGGCGGGAGGGGCATGAAGGCGGCGCGGCGGGTGTCCGGCCGCCCGCTTTACCAGCTGCCCGAGGCGCCGCCGCCGCTGCTCGAACCGCCGCTGTCCGAGGAGGACGAAGACGACGAGGAAGAGGATGAGGAGGACGACGAACTGCTGCTGCTCCAGCCGCTGTCCCCATCGTCGTCGCTGCTGCCCGATTCCCAGACGCCGGGCGGCAGGAAGCCGATCAGCATCGAGAAGAACGCCGCCAGCGCAATGGGAATCCACGAGGTGTCCGGTACCGGGCCGGGCGAGGTGATGTGGAACACGTAGCCGCAGATGCCAGCCACGATGACCAGCCGGACGACGAAGCTGATCACGCTGCGCTGAAAGGTGTTGACCATGCAGCGCACGATGATCACCGCGAACAGCGTCACGCCGCCGATGCACAGCGCCCACAAAAAGCCCCACCAGAAGCGGTCGGCGCCGACCGTCCACGCGATGGCGACCAGCGACGCGATCACGAGCACGAAGCCGCCCATGAAGATGGCGGCCGTGCGCGACATGCCGCAGAGAAAGCCCAGGCCGTAGCCGAAGATCGCCGGCATCGCCAGCACCAGCGCGATGGCCGGATTCAGCAGCGCCGCGCCGGCTGCCAGCGGGCCGGCCCCGAGCAGGCCGAGCACCAGGCGAAGGTCGCGTGGGGCAGGGCGCGCACGCGCCGGTTCGGGCTTCATTGCCGCCAGGGCGTCGGCCCAGGGTTCGGGGCCCGCGCCGGCGTTGCGCCGACCCTTGCGTTTTTTCTCTTCGGCGCGCCGCGAGGCCGAGCTGCCGCGCGGCGGGTCGCGCTCGATGCCGCGGCCGTGGTAGATGCCCAGGCCCAGGCCCCACAGCACCACGCCCAGCAGGCCCCAGCCCTCGGGCGTGACGTGGCCGCCGCGCGTCAGGCTGGTGACCTTCTCGTCGTCGGGTGCGGGTGCGGCGGCGTGGTCCACGACGATCTGCTGCGACTCGGGCGCGATGACGCCCACCTCGCCGTCGAGCAGCCGCGCGAGCGCGCCCACGGCCGCCTGCACGCCGCCGGCGAAGTCGCCCTCGCGAAAGCGCGGCGCCATCTCGCGGTCGATGATGCGGGCCGCCTGGATGTCGGTCACCGTGCCTTCGAGCCCGGTGCCGACCTCGATGCGCATGCGGCGGTCTTTCTGCGCCACGAGCAGCAGGATGCCGTCGTCGGCATCGCTGCGGCCCAGCCGCCACTTCGCGAACACGCGCGTGGCGTAGCCCTCGATGGTGTCCTCGCCCGTGGTCGGCACGATGAGCACTGCGAGCTGGGCCTGGGTGCGGCCCTGGATGTCGGCGATCTGCGCGCGCAGCGCCTCGGCCTCGCCGGCCGGCAGCGCCTGCGCGAGGTCGACCACGCGCGAACTCATCGGCGGCACCGGCACGGGCTTGGCCTGCGCGGCGCGCGGGCCGGCCAGGCACAGCACCAGCAGCAGGCCCAGGCACAGCGACAGCCAGCGGGGCAGCGACAACGGCGCGCGCATCGGCGCGTTCATCGGCGTGCGCCCTTCGCCGCCACCACGCCCGCGCCGCGCACCTCCACCCGGCGCTGGTCGACCACCTTGCCGCTGGCGTCGACCAGCTCGATCAGGTGCCGGCCCGGCCACGGCAGCCACTGCGCGCTGTTGCCGCGCGCGTGGAACTTGCCATCGATGCGCCACTGCACGCCGCGTCCTTCGGCTTCGAAGCGCACGCGCTGGCGCTGCGGCGGAATGTCGGGGTCGAGCGCGAGGATCGTGCCGTCGGACGGCGCCGTGATGCGCGCCGAGGCGGCGTCGCTCGCCATGCCGGTGTCGAGCGCGAACAGCGGTTGCTCGGTGCCCTGCAAAAACCATTCGCTGCGTGCCGCTTCGAGCGGGCTGCCGTCGGCGCCCGGACCGAAGCTCACGCGCGCCTCGACCAGCCCGGCGGGCGGCGCGGGCGCGCGGCTAGGTTCGCGTGCGTGCAGGAAGCGCATCACCTCGGCCCACACGGGCGCGGCGCCGCTGGTGCCGCTCACGTCCCACATCGAGGCGCCGCTGGCGTTGCCGACCCACACGCCGACCGTGTAGCGCTGCGACCAGCCCACGGCCCAGTTGTCGCGCATGTCCTTGCTGGTGCCGGTCTTCACGGCGGTCCAGAAGCGGGTGGACAGGATGCTGTCCAGGCCGAAGGTGCGCGTGCGCGCGTTCGGGTCGGAGAGGATGTCGCCGACGATGAAGGCGGCGCGCGGATCGAGCAGCGGCGCTGCTTCTGCAGGCTTCACCTTGGTGGCCGGGGCAGGGCGCGCCGTGAGCGTCGTCGCGCCGAAGCGCCCGCCGTTGGCCACCATGCGGTAGGCATTGGCCAGCGACAGCAGCGACACCTCGGCGCTGCCCAGCGCCAGGCTGTAGCCGTAGTAGTCGCCGCTTTCGCGCAGCGGCAGGCCGGCGGCGCGCAGCTCGCGCGCGAAGGCTTCGGGCGACACCATCACCAGCGTGCGCACGGCTGGCACGTTGAGCGAGGCGGCCAGCGCGGTGCGCGCCGACACCGGGCCCTTGAAGCGGCGGTCGTAGTTCTGCGGAATGTAGAGGCCGCTCGCGGTGCTGATCTGCGCCGACGAGTCCTCGATGAGCGAGGCCGCCGTGATGCGCTTCTCGGCCAGGGCCTGCGCGTACAGCAGCGGCTTGAGCGTGGAGCCGGGCTGGCGCAGCGCGGTCACGCCGTCGACCTCGGCGGCCTGGCTCAGCGGGCCCGAGGAACCGACCCAGGCCAGCACCTCGCCGCTCGCGTTGTCGAGCACCACGAGCGCGCCGTCTTCCACGTGGCGGTCGCGCAGTTCGCGCAGGTGGCGCTGCAGGCTGTCGAGCGCGTAGCGCTGCAGCGGCGCGCGCAGCGTGGTGCGCACGCTGGTGGGGGCGGTGGCCTTGTCGTTCCCCGCATCACGCAACTCGCGCAGCACCCGCCGCGCGGCATGCGGCGCGATGCCTTCGTTGGGCTCGAACGCACGCCGCTGCACCACCGCGCTGGTGAACATGTCGAGCGCCTCGCAGTCGGTCTTGGCGCCGGGCTCCATCACGCGCAGCACCTCGCAGGCGCGCTGCGCCACCAGGGCGGGGCGGGCGTTGGGCGCGCGCACCAGCGCGGCGGCCACGGCGGCTTCGCGCGCGTCGAGCCCGCTCGGGGCCTTGCTGAAGAGCGTGCGCGAGAGCGCGTCGATGCCGACGATCTCGCCGCGGAAGGGCACCGTGTTCAGGTAGGCCTCGAGGATCTGGTCCTTGCGCCAGCGGCGCTCCAGCTGGGTGGCCGCCACCGTCTGGCCGATCTTCTGCGTGAAGCTGCGCCCGCCCGCTGCGCGGCGCAGGTCGTCGTCGAGCAGGCCCGCCAGCTGCATGGTGATGGTCGAGGCGCCGCGCGTGCGCGTGTTCCACAGGTTGCCCCAGGCGGCGGCCGAGGCGGCGCGCCAGTCGACGCCGCTGTGTTCGTAGAAGCGCTTGTCCTCGCTCAGCACCATGGCCGCGCGCAGCGCGGGCGACACGTCCGCCAGCGCGGTCCACTGGCCGCGCCGCACCGTGGGGTCGGTGCGTACGCGCTGCAGCAGCTCGCCCTGGCGGTCGAGCACGGCGGTCTCGGAGGAACGGAAGTCGCGCTTCACCTCCTCGAAGCTGGCCAGCGCCCAGGCCGAGGGTGCGGCGGCTGCCGTCAGCAGGACCACGGCCAGGGTGTGCCGGGCGGTGGAAGAAAACGAGAACGCAAGAGGCATCGCAGCAGACGGGGCCGCGGGGCGGCAGGCAAAGCGGAGACGGCCCATTCTCCGCCATGCCTTCCGGGACGCGTCAGGTGCCCACGTACGCAGCGAGATGCTGTCCTGTGAGCGTGGCGCGCTTGGCGACCAGCTCGGCCGGCGTGCCCTCGAAGACCACGCGCCCGCCGTCGTGGCCGGCGCCGGGGCCCAGGTCGATGATCCAGTCGGCGTGCGCCATCACCGCCTGGTGATGCTCGATGACGATGACCGACTTGCCCGCATCCACCAACCGGTCGAGCAGGGCCAGCAGCTGCGCCACGTCGGCCAGGTGCAGGCCGGTGGTCGGCTCGTCGAGCACGTACACGCCGCCCTTTTCGGCCATGTGCGTGGCCAGCTTGAGCCGCTGGCGCTCGCCGCCCGACAGCGTGGTGAGCGGCTGGCCCAGGCTCAGGTAGCCCAGGCCCACGTCGGCCAGCCGTTGCAGGATGGCGTGCGCGGCCGGCGTGCGCGCCGGGCCTTCGCCGAAGAAGGCCGCGGCCTCGGTCACCGGCATCGCGAGCACCTCGCTGATGTCGCGCCCGCCGAAGCGGTGCTCGAGCACCGAGGCGTGGAAGCGCTTGCCCTCGCACTCTTCGCAAATGGTGGCCACGCCGGCCATCATCGCCAGGTCGGTGTAGATCACGCCCGCGCCGTTGCAGGTGGGGCAGGCGCCCTCGGAGTTGGCGCTGAACAGCGCCGGCTTCACGCCGTTGGCCTTGGCGAAGGCATTGCGGATCGGGTCGAGCAGGCCGGTGTAGGTGGCCGGGTTGCTGCGCCGCGAGCCGCGGATGGCGCCCTGGTCGACCGCCACCACGCCCGCGCCGGCGGGAATCGATCCGTGCACCAGCGAGCTCTTGCCCGAGCCCGCCACGCCGGTCACGACCACCAGCACGCCCAGCGGAATGTCGACATCGACGTTGCGCAGGTTGTGCGCCTTGGCGCCGCGGATCGGCAGCGCGCCGGTGGGCTGGCGCAGCTTCTTCTTGAGCGCGGCCCGGTCGTCCAGGTGCCGGCCCGTGAGCGTGCCGCTGGTGCGCAGCGCTGCCACGCTGCCTTCGAAGCAGACCGTGCCGCCCGCCGAGCCCGCGCCGGGGCCGAGGTCGACGACATGGTCGGCGATGGCGATCGCCTCGGGCTTGTGTTCCACCACCAGCACCGTGTTGCCCTTGTCGCGCAGGCGCAGCAGCAGCTCGTTCATGCGCTGGATGTCGTGCGGGTGCAGACCGATGGTGGGCTCGTCGAACACGTAGGTCACGTCGGTGAGCGAGGAGCCCAGGTGGCGGATCATCTTCACGCGCTGCGCCTCGCCGCCCGAGAGCGTGCCGGAGGGGCGGTCGAGGCTGAGGTACCCGAGGCCGATCTCGACGAAGGAATCGAGCGTGTGCGCCAGCTTGGCCAGCAGCGGCGCCACCGAGGGCTCGTTCAGGCCGCCGACCCACGCGGCGAGGTCGCTGATCTGCATCGCGCAGGCCTCGGCGATGTTGAGCTTCTTGATGCGCGACGAACGCGCCGCCTCGCTCAGCCGCGTGCCTTCGCATTCGGGGCAGGTGGTGAAGGTCACGGCCCGCTCCACGAAGGCGCGGATGTGCGGCTGCATCGCCTCGACGTCCTTGGCCAGGAACGACTTCTGCACCTGCGGAATGAGGCCCTGGTAGGTGAGGTTGATGCCGTCGATCTTGATCTTGGTCGGCTCCTTGTGGAGCAGGGCGTCGAGCTCCTTCTTGGTGAACTTGCGGATCGGCTTGTCGGGGTCGAAGAAGCCGCAGCCGTTGAAGATGCGCCCGTACCAGCCTTCCATGCTGAAGCCCGGGATGGTGAGCGCGCCTTCGTTGAGCGACTTGCTGTCGTCGTAGAACGCGGTGAGGTCGAAGTCGGTGACCGCGCCCCGGCCTTCGCAGCGCGGGCACATGCCGCCGGTGCGGCTGAAGGTCTGCTTCACCGTCTTGGCGGCGCCGCGCTCCACCGTGATGGCGCCGGTGGCTTTCACCGAGGGCACGTTGAACGCGAAGGCGCTGGGCGAGCCGATGTGCGGCTTGCCCAGGCGGCTGAAGAGAATGCGCAGCATCGCGTTGGCATCGGTCGCGGTGCCGACGGTGGAGCGCGGGTCGCCGCCCATGCGCTCCTGGTCCACGATGATCGCGGTGGTCAGGCCGTCGAGCACGTCGACCTCGGGCCGCGCCAGCGTCGGCATGAAGCCCTGCACGAAGGCACTGTAGGTTTCGTTGATGAGCCGCTGCGATTCGGCCGCGATGGTGCCGAACACCAGCGAACTCTTGCCCGAGCCCGAGACGCCCGTGAACACCGTGAGCCGGCGCTTGGGCAGCTCGACACTGATGTCCTTCAGGTTGTTCACGCGCGCACCCTGCACGCGGATGAGGTCGTGGTGATCGGCGGCGTGCCTGCCGTTCGCGTCCTTCGTGCTCTTTGTTTCCTTCTTCGGGGCCTTGCTGCTCATCGGGTCTTTCTCTGGAAGGGACACGGGGCCGCCACGGCGGCGGTGCCCGTGCAGGAGGTCAGGGGGCTGCGGCGCCGGAGGCCGGCTCAGCGTGTCTGCTGGATGCGGATCAGGTTGCCCGCCGGGTCGCGCACCGCGCAGTCGCGCACGCCGTAGGGCTGGTCGGTGGGCTCCTGCACGATCTCGGTGTTGCGGGCCTGCAGGCGCTCGAAGGTGCCTTCCAGGTCGGGCGTGGCCAGCAGCAGCGAGGCGAAGGTGCCCTTGGCCATCATCTCGGCGACGGTGCGGCGTTCGTCGTCGGTGAGCCCGGGCGTGGCGGCCGGCGGGTACAGCACGATGGAGGTGGCGGGCTGGCCGGCCGGGCCGACCGTGATCCAGTGCATGCCGCCGTAGGCGACGTCGTTGCGCACCTCGAAGCCCAGGGTGTCGCGGTAGAAGGCCAGCGAGGCCTGCGCGTCGGTGTGCGGGAGAAAGCTCGAGTGGATGCTGAGGTTCATGGTGACGATGGTCCGAAGTGTGTACGGGCCGTCATGCTAGGTGCGACTCGGGGTTTCGCGCTTCTCGATTCCTGATCGGGCGCGTCACTTGTTTGGCCACGCACGCCGGCATGCCCGCCGTCGCCTGCGCCGCCTCGCGCCGGTAGACGCCGGGCGACACGCCCACCAGCTCGGTGAAGCGCGTGGTGAAGGTGCCCAGCGAGGCGCAGCCGACCTCGAAGCAGACCTCGGTCACGCTCAGGTCGCCGCGGCGCAGCAGCGCCATCGCGCGCTCGATGCGCCGCGTCATCAGGTAGGCGTAGGGCGACTCGCCATAGGCCAGGCGGAACTGGCGGCTGAGGTGCCCGGCCGACATGTTCGCGTCGCGCGCGAGCGCTTCCACGTCCAGCGGCTGCGCGTGTTCGCGGTCGATGCGGTCGCGCACGCGGCGCAGCCGTGCGAGGTCGGGCAGAGAGGGCTGGGGCTGCGTGGCGGTCATCGGCGGGATCGTGCCACGTCGCTACGGCGTGCTCAAGCGCAGGCAAAGGTTCCACATCCGGTAACGAACTTCACACAAGCGCCTGCATCTGG
Organism: Variovorax sp. FW305-3-2-15-B-LB1; assembly: GCF_058787635.1. Classification (NCBI taxonomy): domain Bacteria; kingdom Pseudomonadati; phylum Pseudomonadota; class Betaproteobacteria; order Burkholderiales; family Comamonadaceae; genus Variovorax; species Variovorax sp. FW305-3-2-15-B-LB1. The sequence goes on from NZ_JBYSZY010000049.1 coordinate 25,629, forward strand.
ACACCCGATGCGCACGCAGCGGGGCTTCAATACGGTACGGGCTCGCAGGAGGCGCGCCCGACCGTACAGCCCACCCAAGGAGAACTCCGCATGACGAAAACACTCGCGCTTCTGCTGGCCGCCTCGGCCATCCTGGCTGGTTGCGTGGTCGCCCCCTACGACCGGGGCCCGCCCCCGCGCGGCCACGGCTACGACCGCGACCGCGACGGCGTGCCCAACCGCTACGACCGTGACCGCGACAACGACGGCGTGCCCAATCGCTACGACCGCCGGCCGAACAACCCCTACCGCTACTGACACCGGGGCCGAGGGCCCCCAAAGAAAAAGACCGCGAGGCACGCAGCCCCGCGGTCTTTTTTCTTTCTTTCTTGTGCGTGTGTGGATGTGCTCAGGCAGCGCGGCGCGCCATCAGCGCCCACAGGCCGGCCGCGCTCAGCAGCGAGCCGCCCGCCAGGTGGAAGCGCCGCTGCGCGCGCGGCGAGGCGAGCAGCCGGCCGGCCGAACTCGCGAACACCGCATAGAGCGTGGCGTTGAGCGTGGCCAGCGCCACGAAGGTCAGGGCCAGCACCCACAGCTGGTGCGACACGTCGGCGCCCGGGCGGATGAACTGCGGCAGGAAGGCCACGAAGAACACGATGCCCTTGGGGTTCAGGGCCGTCACCAGGTAGGTGTTGGCGAACAGGCGCCAGCGCGAGGCCGGTGCGGCCGGCGCGGCGGTCTCGGTGGACGAGATGCCGGCGCGCAGCAGCTTGATGCCCAGGTACAGCAGGTACAGGCCGCCGACCCACTTCACCACCGTGAACCAGAAGGCCGACGCGGCCAGCAGCGCGCCCAGCCCCAGCAGCGACACCACCAGCGCGGTCGAATCGCCCAGCGCCACGGCGGCCACCAGCGGCACGTTGGCGCGGCGGCCGTGCGACATCGAATAGCTGATCACCGTGAGGATGGTCGGCCCCGGAATGATCAGCAGCAGCGCGGACGCGGCGACGAAGGCGAGCCAGAGTTCGATGGGCATGGGTGTTCCTGAAAGAGGGAGGAAGAGAGGGAAGGGCGGTGCGCCGTTCAGCGCGGGAACGAAGTCTTTTTCATGCGTCCGAGGCCGAAGCAGGTGCGCCGAAACGCAGCGCGGACCGCGCCTTGGCGCGCTCGGCCTCGATGGCCCGGTCGCGCGGCTCGGCCGTGGTGACCAGCGAGTCGATCAGCCGCGCGGCCGTGGCGGCCACCTCGTCCACGGCGCGCTCGAAGGCCTGCTCGTTGGCGCGCGAGGGCACGCTGAAGCCGCTGAGCTTGCGCACGAACTGCAGGGCGGCAGCGCGGATCTCCTGCTCGGTGGCAGGGGGCTCGAAGTTGTAGAGGGTCTTGATGCTGCGGCACATGGCGAATGCTCCGGTCGGGCGCGGCGCAGGGGCCGCGCGGCCAGTCTAGCGAAATCGCGTTTTCTTGCGCAGCACCCGCCGGGCAAAGGCTACTTCAGGCTCAGGACACCCAGCCCCAACCCGATGACACCCAGCACGAAGCTCACGAGGCTGAGCTGCAGCGGGATGCGGTAGGCGGGATCGGGGTGATCCCAGTGCGCGCGCAGCACCTCGAGCGCGGTGGCCCGGCGGATTTCCATCGCGCAACCGTGAAAGCCCTGCATGTTGATGCTGCTCTTGGGAATCTGCAGCGCGAGCCGGGTCTCGTAGTCGATCTCGATGCCGTCTTCGGGGAAGCCCGGGTCGCGGCCGATGCCCCGGATCATGCGGCAGCAGCGCTTGCCGGCGTTCGTCTTCAGCACCACCCAGGCGTTGCGCCCGCCCAAGGGCGCGAGCCGCTGGTTGTGCACGCGGATCAGCGAGAAAGCCTCGTAGTCCGCCGGGTTGGTGAACGAGCGTTGTTGCGTGACGTGGAGTCCTGTGACCATGATTTCCTCCCTCTGTGAATGAACGCCGGTGCGCCTGCCGGACAGCCCGTGCAGGCGTCGGTTTCGACGTTAGTTCAGAAGGCGGGAGGTGCCCATTGGCGTTGCCATGGAGAGAACGATTCAATCGTCAACAATGGTGAAGCAGGCGGGCGATCCGGCCGCGCGTCGGCCCGGGCTCAGTCGCCCTCGTAGAAGAACTCTTCGCGCACGATCTTGCCGTCCTTGACGGTGTACAGCGCCATCTCTTCCATCGTGAAGCGCTGGCCCGTGGGCTTCATGGTCACGTCGAAGCGAAAGCCCACGATGAAGCGGTCGTCGTGCGGCCAGGGGCCGGCCACCTGGAACGAATGCACCTCGTGGTTGGCCACCCACCATTCACCCTTGGCGCGGATGGCCGACAGACCCACCGACTCGCGCGACATCCCGGGCGGCGCGCTGGCCTCGACGCTGACGGCCTCGGGCGCGTAGAGCGCCTGGGCTTCATCGAATGTCCCTGCTTTGCACAGCGCCACGAGCTTGGCGGCGATTTCCTGGGTGTTCATGCGTTTCTCCAGTGAGTTGGGGGGATGACGGGAGGCGCAGTGTAGGCCCGCGCACCGTGCGTCGTCGACCGATGTTCAACGCGCTGGTTCGTTGAGCGCGCGCAGGCTGTCGACGCCCTCCGGCGAGAGCCACAGCAGCGTGTTCAGGTAGGTCTCGATGCGGTCGACCAGCGCGCTGCGCGGGCCCTCGCGCCATTCGGTGGAACCGTAGAACGCCGCCTGCTCGGCCTCCAGCGCCTCGCGGCTCGCGTAGGCGCGCACGAGGTGGTAGCTCTCTTCCTCGTGGTCCGACCGGCCATAGCTCACCACGTCCATGCCCTTGCTGCGCAGCATGGGCACCGCGCGTTCATGCATCGCGCGGTGGAAGTCGTCGAGGGTGCCGGGCTTGAGGCGGTAGGTGCGGATTTCGAGGAGGCGGGTCATGAGGCGTCTTTCGCTGCAGCGTGAGCTACGCGTAGAGAAACGTAACCACCGTGAAATACAGAACCAGGAGACATGCCAGGATGCCCTTGGCGTTCTTCGTGACGAAATCAATGTAGCGTGACATGGCCTCGTCCGTGAGCCGAGCCTGCAGCGCATGTTCTGCAGGCAGAACAGCACGTAGCAGATAGCCGCCGAAGAAGATGATGGCCACGAGCACGACCATGAGGAGCAGTGGCAGAAGGAGGAACATGAGGGCTTGAGCGTATTCCGCTGGTTTCTACAGCCGGTCGTCAGAGGTCGACGAAGTCATCGGGCGTTGCGGCGTGCGTAGCGACACAGTACCGCACGATGCTCTCGGGTGGAATGTTCCGGGAGAACAGGACTTCTGATTCCAGCTCGAATGTCGGGACCGTCTTCCCCCAGGACACCACGTCAACTCCGCCTCGAGACTTGATCTTGTAGAAAAAGCCGCGTCCGTTCAATGCATGGTCAAGTGCAATTTCAAAACGTGTGGATGTGCTCACGTAGATGCTCGCACCCGTCTCTCGCATTGGAATTCGTCGCGGATATCGACCACTATCCCTCGCGGTGCTTGCTCAAGCAGGCCTTGATACTCGTCTCTTCGCGATTGAACTTCACGACGCCACTGTAGTCCGATGTGTCGAGTTGGAAGCGACCGTCGTCGCGGATATAGGCGACCAGAAACTGCGAAGCGGCGACGACAAGGTCCACGCGGTAGCCGTCGGCGCGTTTCGTCTGCCGAACGTGTGGCAGCAGGATGTTCTCCGAGGGGGAGGCCATCGCATCGTTGACGCAATCCACCATTGCTGCCTGCTCTGACTTTCGATAGCGACCATCCACGATGGTCCGAAACTTTGACGGAGTCGCGACGGTGTTTACGCTCGTGGTGAACTCCCCGGTGGACACGGTGGTACAGCCAGACAAAAGGGCCACGATGGTGAGGGAGGCGGCAAGTTTCACAGGTTCCTTCGCTTGATTGCTGGACGTTGGTACTTCATGCCAGGAAAAGTGCGTCGAGCACGCATTTCTGACGTTGCTCAGTCTACCCACGTGCCGACGGCGGCAACGAGCACTTTGAGCTTCCGGCGAATCGGATCGTGAGTGGGGCGGGGGCGTGAATCACTGTTGCTCTTGTCGAGACCTCAAGAGCCATTCATTGCGGTAGTCCAGCTGACAATGCTGCCGCGGCTGTTGAGCGGTGCGCGTGTCTGTGGAGCAGCAGATCAGGCTTCCTTCATCGGAACTGCGCTCGGCATCGCTAGGACGGTTGCGTACGGAGTACGCAAGAGCTGATGTTGGGGCGCTTCGGACAGGCATGTCTGTCGGCTTGAGACAGTGAACCCGCTCAGCACGGTGGTGCGCACGCTGTCGTCGCACATGGGGCGCCACATCACGACGATCATTGCGGCCGCGGACCCCGACACCGAGCTGTCGAAGGCCCTTCGCAACCACTTCATCCTGTCGCGCCGCGACGAAGGGCGGGTGCTGTTGCAGCAAGCGGCCGAGGCGGGCGAGATCCGGCCGGATGCCGACCTCGAGATCGAGCTCGACCAGATCTACGGGCCGTTGTTCTTCAGGCCGCTGATGGGGCACGCGCCGCTCGATGCGGGCTTTGTCGAAGGGCTGATCGGCAGCCTGCTCGTCGGGCTTGGCACGAGCCCCGCGAGCGGCAAGCGCAAGCCCGCAACGCGTGCGTCACGGAGCAAGGCGGCCTGAAGCGGTGGGGGTGTCGGTGGGCTGAAGCAGGTCCCACTTGTTGCCGCAAAGATCGAGGAAGACGGCAACCGTACCGTGCGGCTCGTGGCGTGGCGCTTCGAGAAAGCGCACGCCGCGGGATGTCATGTGTTCGTGGTCGGACGCGAAGTCCGTGGTGTGCAGGAACAGGAAGACACGCCCGCCGGCCTGCTTGCCGACGCTGGCACTCTGCTCGTCGGTCACGGCCTTGGCCAGCAGCAGCGCGGTGCCGGCATTGCCGGTGTTGCGTGCTGGCGCAACCACCACCCATCGCTTGCCCGTACCGCGCGGCGTGTCTTCGACCAACTCGAAGCGCAGCGCCTCGGTGAAGAAGCGGATGGCTTCGTCGTAGTCGTGGACGAGGAGGGTGACGGTGGCGAGTTGACGGGTCATGGGAGGCGTTTGCGTTGCGCTGTCGTCCGCGACCGCGATGCAGCGCGCCAGCAGGCCGGCCTCGCGCACCTCTTCGGTGGTGTTCACCTGGAACACGTTCTGGCCGCAGTCGCTGCAATACCGGACGCCGGGCGTGGCGGTGGCTTCGAGTGCGTCCCAGGGCTTGGGGCACGAGAGCGATCCGTCGTGTTCGCTTCCCGACGGCGCCTGTGGATCGACTGGCGCGCGACCGATGCGGATCGACTTCTTCATGGGGGCGGTGGGCGGTGGGTGCCGAGGATGTACTGCGCGACCCATTCCGCCTGTTCCGGTGTGTCGGGCATGTCGACGCCCCGCGAGCGGCTCAGCAGGTGAAAGATGTTCTGGCGCGGAACGCCGAGCCCGTGCAGCAGGCTGCCCGCGATGAGGCCCGTGCGGCCGATGCCTGCGCGGCAGTGGATGGCGATGGCCTTTCCGCTCGCGAGTTCGGCGCCCAGTTCGGCAATGAAGGCCGCCGCGTCCCGCTGCGAGGCCGGCAGGCCTCGGTCCGGAATCGGGAAATGCCGGAACGCGATGCCATGTTCGGCGCACAGCGCAGGCTCTTCCCGGAGTTCAAGTGCCCTGATTTCCTGCGCCTCGAGCAGGGAGACCACCATGTCCAGCGAGGCACGCTGCCAGGCCGCCACCTCCTCGCGCAGCTGGTCGCCGCCGCGCGGGCGTGCCATCAGGCCCAGCCGATGCGGCTGTATGTCGCGGACCCAGTGGATGGTGGTCTCGAACATGGTCTGCGGACCTTACAGCCGATCGATCAGCCGCATCGCCCTCAGGTGAAAACGATCGCCGTCTTGTGCGCGATGCTCAGCCGCGCCGATTCGTACAGCAGCAGCCACGATTCGGTCTCGCGGTAGAGGCCTTCGTCCTCGCCCATGCTGTCGGCGATCCGCGCGGCTTCCTCGTCGGACAGCTCGCCGTCCGAAAGCGTGATGCCGAGGGCGGGCGCCACCAGCACCAGTTCCTCGAGCAGGCGGTACGACGAGCCGAGCATGCCGCCGGGCAGGTCGGTCTCGTCTTCCTCGGCAAAGATCACTTCGTCGAAGTCGACCGGCAGGTAGAAACCTTCCGCGTCGGAGTGGCACAGCAGGTGGCTTTCGAACATGTTGGCCACGTCTTCGAGCGTCTCGTCTTCCGTGGGATCGGTGTCTTCCGGCAAGGGCGTGGCGATCCAGCCGGGCGTCGTCACGCGGTGTGCGTAGGCGCGGCGCAGGTAGTGGATGAACGAATAGGGCAGGCCGTCCAGCGGCGCGCGGGATTCGAGCGGCGGCAGCGTGCGAGGCTCGACGTGCGGCGGCAGGCCGGCTTCGGCGAGCTTGCGGTTCGCGGCGGCGAAATCTGCCTCGAAGTGTTCGGCGCTCTCGGGATCGTTCTCGATCAGGTCGGCGAGGATGCCGACGCAAATGGCCAGGCCCATGGGGTTCTCCAGGTAGTGGGTTCGCCGCGATGGTGACGAGAAGCGGTGAAGGCGGGATGACGGCCCGCCTTCACCGTGGCCCCTGCTACTTCGCCGCCTCCACCTTCACCCGCGCATTCGGCGTCTCGCCGAACATCTCGGGCGCGTACATCGCTTCCACGCGGCTGGGCGGCAGCGCGAAGTCGCCGACGTTGTTCAGGCGCACGGTGTATTCCATCTTCACGACGCCCTTGGGCAGGTACTCGTAGTAGCTGCGGAAGGCCTCGAAGCTGCGCTCCTCGAACGCCGGCCAGCCGGAACCGCTCTTCTTCTCGCCCTGCGTGGCGATCTGCGAGTCGCGGCCCAGGCCGCTGCCCAGGATGGTGGCGCCGCCCGGGACCGGGTCGGTGATCACGACCCAGGTCATGTCGGTGCTGGCGTTGACCTCGATGCTCACGCGCAGCACGTCGCCGCGCGTGTACTTGCCGGCCACGGCCTGCTCGACCGGCGTGACGGTCTTCTTCAGCGCGTAGCCCGCCGCAAACGGTGCCTTCAGCTGCACGGCGGCCAGCGACTGCAGCGTGAGCCACGGCTTGCCGGTGCCCTGCTGCGTGACCAGCAGCGTGTCGCGCACGGGCGCACCCGTGGGCGATGCGGACCAGGGCAGGAACATCGTGTTGTTGCGCAGGTTGCCCGGCGAGGCGGGGGCGCCGAACATCGTGGTCTGGTTCGGGGCGCCGGTTGCGTCGCTGGCCTTCACGCGCTCCACCTTGCTCCAGTCGACCTGCGCCTTCACCGCGCCCAGCGTGGCGGCGGTGACGCCGGCCACCGGCGTGCTCTCGAACACCTTGCTGAACTTCTCCAGCGCCAGCCCGCCCCACAGGTTGGCGGTGGTGGTGTGCCAGGCGCCGTTCTGCTGGCGGCCGATGAAGCCGTTGGCGAGCTTGCCGATGTCGTCCTTCCAGGCCGGGTCGTCCATCACCGTGAGCAGCAGGCGCGCGGTGTTGACGTCGCCGTTGGTCATGAGCCACCACCAGTAGTCGTCCTGCTCGGTGCTGAAGATGAGCTTGGTGCCCTGGTACGACAGGCGCGCCTTCAGCACGTTGTTGGCCTCGTCCAGGCGCTGCTGGCGCTGCGGCACGTCGTTCACGCGCTTCAAGATGTTGACCCAGTCGATCACCGCGCTGGTGGGCCACTGGTTCGGCGCGATGGTGATGCTGCCGAGCATGCTGCCCTTGGCCTTGCCGTAGCGCGACAAGGCTTCGAGCGCGGCGAGCTTGCGCACGTCCAGGTCCTTGCGCGGGCTCCAGAACTCGCGCGTGACGCGGCCTTCGACGAACGCGATCAGGCCCGACTCCATCGGTGCGCGCGCGTCGTCGGCGAGCGCGAAGGCCGGGTTGAGCTGGGCCGCTTCGTGCGTGGCCGCGAGCAGGTACGACGTGAGGATGTCGCTGCCGCGGTTGGCTTCGCCGTCGCGCGGCGGGAAGTAGCTGGCCAGGCCGTCGCTGTCCAGGTAGGTGGGCAGCGTGGCCAGCACGCCCTGCCACATCTTCGCGTCGCGCAGGCCGACCGCCTTGCTGGTCTTCTGTTCGAGGCAGCTGAAGGGGTAGTTGGCGAACCAGTCGCGCACGCCCGGCAGGCCTTCGGCCAGCTTGGGTTGCAGCGATATCTTCAGGCCGCCGCGGCCGGGCAGGGCGTCGGCGGGCGGTGCCACGTCGAGCGTGAACGGCCCGTCGACCTGCACCAGCGTGGCCTGCTGCACCGTGAGCGGCACGGCGGGCACGATGCGCTGGCGCACCTTGAGCGCGTCGCGCGCGCCACCGACCGTGTCTTTCGCCTCGATCTCCCACAGGATGGCTTCGGCGCGCGTCTGCGCGAGCTGCGCGGGCGCGGTCACGTTCCAGGCCACCTCGCGCGATTCGCCGGCGGGAATGTCGACGGTCTGCGTTTCGAGCGTGAGCAGCGTGGCGCGCGGCGTGGCTTCCACCTTCATCGGTTTCTGCGTGGTGTTGCGCAAGGTGATCTGCGCGCGGAACTGGTCGTCCTCGCGCACCAGCGGCGGCAGGCCGCTGATGATCTGCAGGTCTTGCGTGGCCTGGATGCTGGCCTGGCCGGTGCCGAACAGGCTGGTGCCCGCATCGGCCACGGCCACGATCTTGAAGGTGGTGAGCGCGTCGTTCAGCGGCACCGTCACCACGGCCTGACCGTTGGCGTCGAGCACGATCTTCGGGTTCCACACCAGCAGGGTGTCGAGCAGCTCGCGCGTCTGGCCCTTGCCGCCGCCGCCGCCCGCGGGCACGGCCTTGCGCCCGTAGTGGCGCCGGCCGACGATTTCCATCTGCGCGGTGGAGGTGCTCACGCCCCAGCTGCGCCGCTGCAGCATCGCGTTGAGCAGGTTCCAGCTGTCGTTGGGCATGAGCTCCAGCAGGGCCTGGTCGACCGCGGCCAGCGCCACTTCGGCGCCGGCGGCCGGCTTGCCGTCGGGCAGCTTGGCGGTGATGGTGACCTGCGCCTTGCTGCGGATCGGGTAGCTGGGCTTGTCGCTGGTGACGGTCACGTCGATCTGGTGCGCGCGCGTGCCGACGCGGATCTCGGCCATGCCCAGGCGGTAGGCGGGCTTGCTCAGGTCGACCATCGCGGTGGGCGCGACGTATTCCTTGCCCTCGTACCAGAAGGCGGTCCACCACTCGCGCGGCGCCTTGAAGCCCCAGGTGAAGAAGCTGTACCACGGCACTTCGCGCAGGCGCCCGCGCAGCGCGAGCACGCTCACGTAGGCGTTCGGGCCCCACTCGGGCTTGACCTGCAGGCTGACCGTCGGGTCCTTGCCGTCCAGCTGCACCACGTGCGTCTCGATGATGCCTTCGCGTTCCACCGCCACCAGCGCGGTGGCAAAGCGGAACGGGCTGCGCACCTGGAACTTGGCGACCTCGCCGGGCTGGTAGCTCTTCTTCTCGGGCAGCACGTCGATGCGGTCGTTGTCCTCGCCGCCGAACCACAGTTCGCCCTGCTTGGTCACGTAGACCGAGCTCACGGCGCTGGCGCTGCGGCCGTCGCTGTCGGTGGCGCTGGCCACCAGCTCGACCTCGCCGGCCTCCTTCAGCTCCGACTCGCACAGCAGCAGGCCGCGCGAGTCGCTCTTGCCGGAGCAGACGGTGCCGATGTCCTTCGTTTCGGTCTTGTTGTCGTAGGTGTAGAAGCCGCCCACCATGCGCTTGCGGCTGGTGGTGGTGATGCGCGCCACGGCGCGCACGTTGAGCGTCACGCCGGCCTGGGGCTTGCCCGTGAGGTCGAGCGCGAGCGCCTGGAACTTGAGCTTCTGGCTGGTCGAGACCCAGCCCTCGGTCTTGATGCCGGCGATGACCGACGCGGGCCACAGCGTCTGCGTGCTGCGAATGGTCTGCACCTCGCCGTTCGGGTCGGCGTAGGTGGCTTCGAGCAGCAGCTCGCGCGCGGCCTTCACCTTGGGCACCTTGTCGATCGTGACCTTGCCGGCGCCGTCCTTGTTCAGCGTGAGCGGCAGCTTGTCGGCGATCACGCGGGTGTCGTTCACGCTGTTGAGGTCTTCCTCGCCGGCGCTCGTGTCGGCGGCGGTGGCGGCTTCGCTGCCGTCGCCGGCGGCGCGCGGCGGGTTGAAGCTGAAGGCGTCGTAGTCGGAAAAGCTCAGGCCCTTGCCGCGCACCATGGCCGACACGCGCACCGGCAGGTTGGCGGCGCCGCCGCCGGCCACGTAGTTGATCTGCACGTCGGTGGGCACGCTCGTGGCGGCCACCAGCGGCTTCTTCTCGGTGGGCGCGATGCGGCCTTCGAGGACCGGCAGGCGGAACTCCTCGACGCGGAAGATGCCGGTCGAGTAGGTGCGGTTGTTGCCTTCGTCATTGGTGCCGTCGCCGCTGCGCAGCTCGACCTGGTACACGCCGAGCTTGGCGGCCGGCGGAATGGCAAAGCTGTTCTCTGCGCTCAGGCCGCCGGTGGCGGTCTTGCGCCAGGCCAGCGGCTGGGTGAAGCGCTGGCCGCTGCCCATGTGGGTCACGACCAGCGTGTCGGGCCGGTCTGCCGGCAGGCCGAAGCCCTTGCTGGTCTGCGTGCGCAGCAGGCTCTTCATCGACACCGTCTCGCCGGCGCGCAGCAGCGTGCGGTCGAAGATGGTGTGGGCGATGCCATCGGGGCGCACGTCCAGGCTGGTGGGCACGTTGAAGCGCCAGGGCTCGATGCCGCGCTGCCAGTCGCTCCAGGTGAAGGCGAGGTCTTCCACGCCCTTGTCGTCCTTGGCGCGCGCGCTCACGAACCAGGCGCTGGTCTCGTACTCGTTCGGGCCGTTGCAGCTGGGTGCATCGGGCGACACGCCGTTGAGCATCACGATGCCGCTGGCGTCGGTGGTGCCGGTGGCCACGGCCTTGCCGTCGCAGCTGGACACGCGCACCTCGGCGCCCGCCACCACCTTGCCCTTGTCGAGCGTGGTGACCCAGGCCATCGAGTTCTCGCGGCCCAGCTTGAAGTGCACCGCCAGGTTGGTGGCCAGCGCGGTGGTGCGCACGTACATCGTGCGCCCGGCGTTGTAGCGCTCGTCGAGCAGGGCTTCGCCGAGTTTCTGCGAGGCGATCTCCAGCACGTGGAAGCCCGGCGTGAGCGGGATGCCGACCACTTCGAAGGGGCGCGGGTCGCCGCTCTCGGCCTTGGGCATGTCCAGGGCCTTCACGCCCGGCTGGCCGCCGAGCAGCGACACCATGCGCGCCTGCACGTGCGAGCGTTCGTTCTTGTCGATCACCGGGGGCAGGGCGCCCTTCACGTCGCGGCGCGCGGTGTCGCGGCTGACCGTGTAGCTGTCGTAGCGGCGCACCTTGCGGTACCACGCGATGATCTCGGCGTCGGTCTTGGGGTTGAGGTCGCTCACCTTGCCGGGCGTGAGCGCCTGCACCATGAGTTGCGGCTCCACGCGGCGCACGGTGACCGGCATCATCGCCGGGGTGCCGGGCTCGGCCAGGCGCTCGATCACGCCGAAGGGCGAGGCCGCGAACTTGGCCAGCGGCGGCATCGCGCCGGTCGCCACCTTCAGCGGAAAGCTGCCGGGCGTGCCCAGCGGGCGGCCCGAGGCGTCCTGGAAGCCGGAAGGCAGCTCGATGCTGAACTGCGTGCTCTCGGCCAGCGGCGGGCCGAAGCTCGCGCTGTTGACCACGTCGTCGTCGTTCTGCGAGCCGCCGCCGCTTTCGAGCGTGGCCTTGAGCGTCTTGCCGTCGCCCTTGAGCACGATCTGCGACGCCACCTTGCGCGTCACCGGCGCATTGAACTGCAGCTGCATCGGGCGCAGCGGCAGGCAGGCGGCCTGCGCGTTCTCGCGCTCGCAGGTGAAGGACACGGCGAAGGGCTCGCGCACCTGGTAGTCGAAACGGCGTTCCACGTTGTTGGCGACGCCCGACGGCGTGGCCACGCCCTTGCCGTAGACGACCTGCACCTTGGCGCCCGGCGTGAGCGTGCGGTTGCACTGCATCGTGATGAAGCGCAGCGGGTCTTTCGCGGCTTCCTTCTCACGGTGGAAGGCCTTGAGCAGCTCGGTGCGCGCCTCGCCCTCGAGCAGCTTGGCCGGAATGCGTTCGCCGACACCGTCGGCCGCGCACCAGACGTTCTGGCGCACGCTGTCGATGGTGGCTGCGCCGTTGAGCTCGAGCACGAACATCTGCTGCTCGTCGATGCGGGCGTAGGTGCCCGGCATGTAGTTGCGCACGAACGGGCCGCCGCTATTGAATTGATAGCGCTCGGGGCCGGTCAGCTCGCCGCCGCCGGCCGGCTTGAAGGTGGGAACGCGGGTGACCGAGCAGCGCACGCCGGGCGGCAGGTCGTTCTCGAAGTCGTAGACCCAGGCCTTGGCGTCGGTCCAGCGGCCGGTGCCCTTGCCGGCCTGCGCGTCGGAGCAGCTCACGGTGAGCGGGGCGGGCGCCTTGGGGTCGCCGAAGTTGACCGCCGCCTGATCGAATTTGGCGACGACCTGGCGCACGCGCGCCACTTCGCCCTGCGGGGTCAGGCTGGTGATCTGAAGTGCATGGCCCGGGCCCGCCGCGAGCGCGCCGGCGGCCAGTAGCAATGTCGGAATGAAACGGTTCACGGAGTTCTCCACCTTGAGGCAGCGCGCAGCGTAGCCGATTTGCATGGCGCTTCGGGAGTGCCAAGCGTCATAGGCCGTGCGTGTTTGAAGCGCGCGTTCGGTCGACGTACGCCGGTCTTCTTACAATCGCTGACGTCGTGCGTGCGCTGCGCAGACCGCCACCAAGACCTCGCCGCCGACCGAATGAAACGCTACTGGGAAATAGACGCCTTGCGCGGGCTGATGCTCGTGCTGATGACCGTCACCCACCTGCCCACGCGGCTGACCGATCCACTGGGTCAGCCTTTCGGCTTCGTGTCGGCCGCCGAGGGCTTCGTGTTGCTGTCGGCCTTCGTGGCGGGGCTGGTCTACAGCCGCATTGGCCACGTGCGCGGCGTCGACTCGATGCGCCAGGCCTTCTGGCGGCGCGTGCTCAAGGTCTACCTGTGCCAGGCGGCGATCCTGCTGTTTTTGTTCACCGTGATCGCCGCGCTCGGCGTGCACATCGACCAGCCGGCGGTCAAGAACCTCGTGTCGTACTACCTGGCCGAGCCGCGCGACGGCTTTTTGTTCGGGCTGCTGCTGATCTACGAGCCGCCGCTGCTGGACATCCTGCCGATGTACATCTTCTTCATGCTCATGAGCCCCTGGGTGCTGGCCTTCGCCATGCGCCACGGCTGGACGCTCGTGATGGTGGCCAGCGCCACGGTCTGGGCGATGGCGCAGTTCGGGCTCAGCGAATGGGTCTACGGACTGGCGGTGCGTTACCTCGGCGTGCCGGTGCCGTTCCACGAGATGGGCGCCTTCAACACCTACGCCTGGCAGTTCCTGTGGTTCGCCGGCCTGTGCCTGGGCGCCAGCCGCAACGCGCCCGACGCCCGGCCGCTGCGCTTTCCGGCCTGGCTGCTGGTGCTGGCGGCGGGCATCGCGCTGTACGGTTTCTACTGGCGCCACACCGGCATCAACGGCCAGGCGCCGTTCGGCGGCGATGTGGAAATGAACCTGCTGTTCGACAAGTGGCAGCTCGGCCCGCTGCGGATCGTGAACCTGGTGGCGCTGGGCATCCTGGCGGTGCGCTTCGGGCCCTGGCTCATGCGCAAGATCCCGCGCCTGCACTGGCTCGAAGCCATGGGCTCGGCCTCGCTGCCGGTGTTCTGCGCGCACCTCGTGGCGGTGCTGCTGGTGCTGGCCTTCTACGGCGACAACCAGATGGCGCGGCCCTGGTGGGGCGACGGCCTGCTGCTGGCGGCGGTGTTCGCGGGGATGTACTTCGTGGCACGCTTCACGCGCGGCGCCGACGTACCGCCGCCGGCGGACGATGTGCCTTCGGAGCCCGCGCCGGCTTAGACGGCGGCTGGGTGCGCCGCTCGATTTTTGAGAAGAGGGAGAGGGCGATGATCGATTCCATTGTTTGGCAACGTGCACTGGCGGCCTGCGTGCTGGCGTGGGGGGCGGCGGCGCAGGCGGCCTTGCCGCAGGCAGCGCAGCAGGACGTGCAACGGCGGCTGGATTGCTACGGCGCCGCCAACCCATCGGCCTGCGAAATCACGCTGGCCGACAGCGGCACCCCGTTCGGCCGCGTGTTCCGCGGCTCGGCGCTCCTGCTCGGCTCGGAGGTCGATGCCGCGACCCGTGCCCGGGCGATGGAAGACCTCCGCTCGGCGGCGGAGGAAGGCTATACGCCGGCCTATGAATCTCTCGCGGTCTTTCTCAGGCGCGGTGCCGGTCGAAGCGAGAGCCTGCAATGGCGCTGGCTGGCCGCTGAGCACGGCCACGCCGCTGCGGCGAAACATCTGGGCGGAAGCATCGACTTCGACGGGACAGACCGCCAATCGGCGGCCGACCGGATGTTCCTGTCGTGGGTCCACTGCCACCCGGCCTCCTTCGACAGCGACGGTCCCGTGATGAGCGAATTGAACACGGCGCGCAAGGCCTCACCGGGCACGGACCTGACGCAGGTGATCGCCCAGGTCCACGCGAAACGGCTGAACGAAGCCAAGGCCAGGGCCGAGAACTTCCTGCACGGCTGCGTGCCGGGCGCCTACTACCTGGCCAGCCTGTCGCTCGACGACCAGGCCTGGGTGCGCAAGACGGTGCGCGCCCGCATGGCGCAGACGCTGAAGAACATCAAGGAGGCGGTGCGCAAGTTCCCCGACCTGGAGCTGCTCACGCTCCCCGAATACCAGGACCTGCTGCCGCCGCCCTGATCAGGGCGCGTTGGAAGGCGAGGTCGGCACCGCAGGCGGCATCGGCAGGTGCGGCGCCACCACCGACTGCCACAGCCGGTAGCCCTCGTCCGTCAGGTGCAGCCGGTCGCCGCGGAACAGCTCGGGGCGCGGGCGGCCGTCTGCACCGAGCATCGGCGTGTGGATGTCGATGTACTCGCTGTTGGGCAGCAGGTTCAGGTAGGCCGAGATCACGTGGTTGGTCTCGCGGATCTGCGGCATCAGCTGCTCGCGCGACGGGCTGGGCTTGACCGAGATGAAGCTGATGCGCACATCGGGCAGCTCGGCGCGCACCGCGTTGGCAAAGCGCGCGAAGCTGTCGAGCACCTGCAGCGGCGTGCGGCCTTCGGCCAGGTCGTTGTCGCCCGCATAGAGCACCACCTGCCGGGGCTTGTAGCGCACCACGAGGTCCCGTGCGAACAGGGCGCAGTCGGCCAGCGTCGAGCCGCCGAAGCCGCGGTTGACGATGCCACCCGGCACGCGGGAAAAGTCCTGCGACAGGCGCGTCCACATGCGCACCGTGGAGCTGCCCACGAACACCACGCCACCGGGTTGCGGAAAGCGCTCCTGGTCGGCGCGCGCGAAGGCGGCCAGCTCGTTGTGCCAGCGGGCCTTGGCGGCGAGGTATGCGGAGGCGGTGTCGGCGGCCGCGGCGCCGTCGGCTTCGTAGGGGAAGGCGGCGGCCGCGGTCTGGGCCTGGGCGGTGAAGGCGGCGGTTGCCAGCAGCAGGGCGGCGGTGGCCGCCAGCGCGGATTTCATCGAAGGCATCGGAAAGAGAACGGAAGCGGAGAAATTCAGGACAAGGTCAGAGCATTTTTTCGATCAGCGGCCCATGGAACAGCACCGGCCCGGTCGGGCCGCCCGCGCTCGGCACGCCGCCCTTGGGCTCCAGGCTGATCGCCAGCGCCGGCACGCGCACATCGGATTCCGAGGCGGCCAGCCGCAGCGCCGGTGCATTGTCCAGCACGCCGAGCGAGCGCGGCGCGCCGCCGGGCGGCAGGGCCCACAGCTGCAGCGACTTGTCGGCGCCTTCGCGGAAGCTGCCCACGCGCTGCAGCACGAGCTGCTTCTTCTTCGGGTCGAAGGTCACGAGCATGGAGGCGGCGGCCTTGTCGTCGGACAGCACGGCCACGTACTGCACGGCGGGCGCGTTGATCAGCTGCTCGCGCAGGTTCAGGCCCACGCCCACGGCCAGCACGGCCACGAGCGCGCCGGCCGCGGCCGCGCCGCGCCACAGCGCGAGGCTGCGCAGCCAGCCGCCCGTCGATGCAGACGCAATGGGCGCGGCGTTGTCGCGCTGCCGCGCGAGGGCCTGCTGCGCCTGCTCGGCGTCGATCAGGTTGCGGATGCGGGTCCAGACGGCCGGGTCGGGCGCGACGGGTTGCTGCAGCTCGGTCATGCCGGCCAGCCGGCCCTGCCAGACCAGCGCGGCGGCGCGCACGGGCGCCTGCTCGCGCGCCAGGGTTTCGAAGCGGCGGCGGGCGCCGCCGCGCAGCGTGCCCAGCGCATGGCTGGCGGCCAGCAGTTCGAGCAGTTCGGGGTGGGCAAGGAGGTTCATGGGGCGGGTCTCGTGATCAGGCGAAGCGGCCCATGCAGGTGCGCAGCTTGTCGAGCCCGCGCCGGATCCAGGTCTTCACGGTGCCCAGCGGCAGCTTGAGCTGCTCGGCCAGCTCGCTGTGGCTCATCTCGCGCAGGTAGGCCAGGCTGACCACCTCGCGCTGGCGGCCCTCGAGCTGGCTCAGGCACTGGTGCAGCGCCCAGGCCTGCTCGCTCGCATCGGCCATGTCGGCCGGGTTGGGCGTGTCGGATTCGAAGGTGTCGGCCATCAGCTCGTCGAATTCCTGCGTGAGCTGGGCGCGGTCGGCGGTGCGGCGGCGCAGCAGGTCGAGCGAGCGGCTGCGCACGATGAGCCCCAGCCAGGCCAGCGGCGGACTCAGCGAGGCGCGGTAGTCGCCGGCCACGCGCCAGACGGTGAGGAAGGACTCCTGCAGCACGTCTTCGGCCCACTCGCGCTGGCGCACCACGCGCATCGCCAGGCCCATGAGGCGGGGCGCGGTGCGGTCGTACAGCTGCCGCAGGGCGGCTTCGTCGTGATGGCCGATCCGGTCGATCAGCGCCATCAGTTCGGCGTCGGGGCTGGGTGCGGTCATCGGCGGATTGTGGGGCATCGGTGCGCATGTCCGAGGTACGGCCCGGCGGTGCGGGCGGATTCAGCGCGACCGGTCTGAATCCAACAGCCCTCGGGCTGCGTACAGGGGGCAGGGGGGCGTCGACATGCAGAACTCCAGACGGCGGCTCTTTCTCTTTCACCACCGATCCGACACCGAGGAAACGACCATGCACATCCGCACCCTGACCGTCCTGGCCTCCACCACCGCAGCGGCGCTTGGCCTGGCCGCCTGTTCCGGCATGGGCGCCCAGCCCCTGCCGGTGTTTTCGCAGGCCAGCCTGCCCGACGCCGTGAAAGTGCCCGCCGGCCACCGCGTGGCCATGGAAACCGTGGGCGCGGGCGACATCACCTACGAGTGCCGCGCCAAGGCCAACGCGCCGGGCGAGCACGAATGGGTCTTCGTCGGCCCCGACGCCAAGCTGATGGACCGCGCCGGCAAGCAGGTCGGCAAGTACTACGGCCCGCCCGCCACCTGGGAGAACGCGGACGGCTCGAAGGTCACGGCCACGCAGGTGGCGGTGGCGCCGAACGGCACCGGCAACATTCCCCACCAATTGGTGAAGGCCAACCCCGCCACCGGCATGGGCGTCATGCAGGGCGTGAGCTACATCCAGCGCGTCGCCACGCAGGGCGGCGTGGCCCCCGCCGCCGCCTGCGGCGCCACGAACATGGGCCAGAAACAGGTCGTGAAGTACCAGGCCGACTACATCTTCTACCGCGCCAGCTGACGCGTTAAGCGCCCTCATCCCGCCGCCGTTTGGAAACATTCGGCAACGTATACTGCGCCGCAAAACGGAGCGGGACCGCGTGCGCGCGGGGGCGGGAATGAAGCAAATTGCGATCGTGATCGCGCTCTGCGTGGGCGCGTGGTATTTCTTTATCGGCGGCCGCAAGCTCGACGAGGCGATGGCGCGCGACTACTACCGCAAGGAAGCGCACGCCATCTATTCGCGCGATGCGCAAGCGCTGTGCAAGCAGCTCAGCCGCAAGGCTGTGATCGAGAGCAAGGTCACGATGATGGGCCGCACCGTCGAGAGCAGCCACAACCGCGAGGAAGCCTGCGAGGCGGTCGAGAAGACCTTCGAGCTGTTCCGCACCGTGGGCGACCGCATGGGCGGCATCCTCACCATCGAGTACGAGTACCACATCGACGCCGTCGAGGTGGCCACCGACCGCAAGAGCGCCATCGTCACGGGCACCAGCGTGCTCAAGATGGGCGAGGCCGCGCTCCAGTACAAGACCAGTTTCAGCCAGCGCCTGGAGCGCGAGCTCGGCCAGATGCGCCTCGTGCATTCCAGCGACGCCACGGTCGTGCGCATGGGCGGCGCGGGCGCCATGAGCCAGAGCGACTTCTTCCGCAAGTAGCCGCAGCACCCCAGGCCCCGCCATGATCGACCGCGACTCCCTGCCGCCGCCTCCGCCGTTCTGGCACCGCCTCAACAGCTTCTTCGCCTTTCCGCTCCAGCTGCGGCCGCTGGCCTACGGCCTGGTGCTGTCGTTCTGCAGCCTGCTGTTCGAGGCCGTGTTCTTCCTGCCCGATGCGCTGGCCTTCATCGTCATCGAGGTCGGCATCATCCTGGCGGCCAGCCGCTACGGCTTCAAGGTCATTGCGCTGGGCGCGCGCGGCATCCGCGACTCGGCTGATTTCGGACGTGAATCGAGCGACGAGTGGACCTACCTGCCGTGGAAGCTCTTCGCCATCTCGCTGGTGCAGACGATGCTCATCGGCTGGCTCGCCTGGTACGAGCCGGTGCTGGGCACGGTGGGGCTGTTCATCATGTCCTTCACCTTCCCGGCGGCGGTGATCGTGCTGGTGCAGTCGGGCAGCTTCTTCCAGGCCATGAACCCGGGCTACGTGATGGACGCGATGCGCACCATCGGCTGGCCCTATGCGCTGCTGTGCTTCTTCCTGTTCCTGCTGAGCACGGGCGCGCAGGTGGCGATCTCGATGGTGCTGCCGGTGTTCGACGGACGCATCGTGCTGCCGATCGTCAACTTCGCGTTCATCTACTTCGGCTGGGTGATGGCCAGCCTCCTGGGCTACGTGATGTACCAGCACCACGACGCCTTCGGCATCGACCTCGTGCCCGGCGCGGGCGCCGACATCGGCGCGCCGGTCGACCGCCGCACGCCCGCGCAGATCGCCGCGCAGCGCACCGACGCCGAGGTGGCGCAGTGCATCACCGACGGCGACCTGGCCGCCGCACTGGGCATTGCCTACGAGGCGCAGCGCACCGCCGACGCCGACGACCTGGCCGCGCAGCGCCGCTACCACCGCGTGCTGGCGCTCATGCCCGAGAAGAAGGACACGCTGTTCGACCACGCGCGCCGCTTCATTCCCCTGCTGATGCGGCGCGACCTCGCATCGGACGCGCTGAAAGTCTTCAAGGCCTGCCGCGCCATCGACAAGACCTTCGTGCTCGACGACCCGGCGATGGTCATCGCGATGGCGCGCGCCGAATGGCGCGGCGGCGACGCGCACGGCACGCTGGCGCTGCTGTCGGGCTTCGACAAGCGCTTCCGCGGCCACGCGGCGATCCCGCAGGCCTACGAACTCGCGGCCCGCGTGCTGGTGCAGGGGCTGGGCCGCACGGACATGGCGCAGCCGATCCTGACCACGCTCGAGGCCCGCTACCCCGAGAGCGAGCAGACGCAGGAAGTGCGCTGGCTGCTGCGGCCGGCGGCCTGAGAGAGGGCCGGCCCGCGGATCAGGGCAAAATTCCGCACGCCGCGCCGGCCGGACCTGCGGACCTGCCTCCCATGCCGCCCCTTTCGCCCGAACCGTCCCTTCCTGCTCCCTCATCTTCTGCATCGCCGGCGCGTTCCCGCCGCCGCGCGCTGGCGGCCTGGGCGGGCGCCGTGGCGCTGGCGCTGCTGCTGATCGCCGTGGCCGGCCAGTGGGCCGCGCGGCGCGAGGCGAACTTCCAGGCCGACTCGATCCGCCGCGCCATGGAAGTGCACGTGCTCGGCCTGCGCGACGCCGCCGGCAAGTACGGCTACCTGCCGTTCACCGCCGGCATGCACCCCGACGTGCTGGCCGTGCTGGCCCACCCGCAGGACCCCGCCGCGCGGCAGCGCGCCAACCACCACATCGAGGAAGTGAACCGCCTCGCGGGCTCCGACGCGCTGTACCTCACCGACCCGCAGGGCCTCACGCTGGCCGCGAGCAACTGGGCCACGCCGCAGAGCTTCGTGGGCGAGTCGTACGCCAACCGGCCGTACTTTCTCGACGCGCGGGCCGGGCGGCGCGGCCTGTTCTACGGCGTGGGCCAGACCACGGGCGAGCCGGGGCTGTTCATGTCGGCGCCGGTGCGCGCCGAGGGCGGCGGCGAGGTGCTGGGCGTGGTCACCGTCAAGGTCAGCCTGCGCCAGCTGCACGACGCCTGGGCCTTCGTGCGCGATCCGATTTTGCTGACCGATGCGCGCGGCATCGTGTTCCTGAGCTCGGTGCCGGGCTGGATGTACCAGGCCACGCGGGCGCTGAGCCCCGCCGACCTGGCCGGCATCGAGCACGACCAGCAGTACGGCACGCGCACCCGCTTCGCGCCGCTGCCCTGGCGCGTCGAGCACATCGAAGGCGCGCCGGGCTACCTGGTGCGCACCACGGTCGGCGGCAAGGCACGCCGTTTTCTCGCCGTCGACGAGCCCTTGCCCGACCTGGGCTGGACCCTGACGGTGATGGCCGACCACGCCGAAGTCACCCGCGCGCGCGAGCGCACCTGGATGCTCGGCCTGCTGGGCGCCGGCGTGCTGTTGCTGGGCGCGCTGTACTGGCGGCTGCGCGAGCGCCGCTTCGCCGAGCAGCGCGACGCGCGGCGCGACCTGGAACTGCGCGTGCGCGAGCGCACCCACGAGCTGGACCAGGCCCACGCCTTCCGCAAGGCGATGGAAGACTCGCTGCTGGTCGGCATGCGTGCGCGCGACCTGCAGGGCCGCATCATCTACGTCAACCCGGCCTTCTGCGAGATGACCGGCTACGGCGCCGACGAGCTGCTGGGGCGACTGCCGCCGTACCCCTACTGGCACCCCGACGACGTGACGCAGCACTGGTTCCACTACGAGGCCATGATGAGCGGGCAGCCCACGCGCTCGGGCTTCGAGTCGCGCCTGCGGCACCGCGACGGGCACGAGGTCATCACCATGGTCTACACCGCGCGGCTCATCGACGCCGACGGCCGCCACAGCGGCTGGATGAGCTCGGTGGTCGACATCACCGAGCAGAAGCGCGCCGAGCTGCGCCAGCGCCAGAACGACGAGCAGCTGCAGCACGCGCAGCGCCTGGCCAGCCTGGGCGAGATGGCCTCCACGCTGGCGCACGAACTCAACCAGCCGCTGATGGCGTTGAGCAACTTCGCCAGCGCCGCCAAGGCCTTCGCCGCGCAGGGCAACCAGCCGCTGCTGGCCAGCAGCCTCGACGAGACCGTGGCGCAGGCCAAGCGCAGCGCCGAGATCGTGCGGCGCATCCGCGGCTTCGTGCGCCAGCGCACCGCCGGCACCGAGGACTGCGCGGTGGCCGCGCTGGTGGCCAATGCGCTGGCGCTGCTGCAGGGCGAGATGCGTCAGCGGCAGGTGCGCGCCGAGGTGCGCATTCCGCCCGCGCTGCCGCCCGTGCGCGGCGACCGCGTGCTGCTCGAGCAGGTGCTGCTGAACCTGCTGTCCAACAGCCTGCAGGCGATGCAGCAGGGCACGCCGCCCGAGCGGCGCGTGGTCGAGGTCGAGGCCGAACTGCGCGAAGGCCGTGTGCACATCCGCATCGCCGACCACGGCCCCGGCATCGACGCTGCGCTGGCCGAGCAGGTCTTCGCGCCCTTCTTCACCACCAAGGCCGGCGGCCTCGGGCTGGGCCTGAACATCTGCCGCACCATCGTGGAGGCCCACCGCGGCCGCTTGTCGTTCGCCGACCGACCCGGCGGCGGCACGGTCTTCACCCTCGAACTGGAGGCTTCCCCGTGAACGCACCCCTGCTTGCCAACCACCTGTGCGTCGTCGACGACGACGAGGCCGTGCGCCGCTCTCTGGGCCTGCTGCTGCTGTCGCGCGGCCATGCGGTGCAGGCCTTCGCCTCGGGCGAGGCCTTCCTGGCCGGTGCCGACCTGCAGCGCCCGGGCTGCGCCATCCTCGACCTGCGCATGGAGGGCATGAGCGGGCTGCAGGTGTTCGACGCGCTGCGCGCGCAGGACAGCCCGCTGGTCGTGATCTTCCTGTCCGGGCACGGCGACATCCCGATGGCGGTCGAGGCGGTGCAGAACGGCGCCTTCGGCTGGCTGGAAAAGCCCTGCAACGACGAGCGCCTGCTCGACAGCATCGCCAAGGCGTTGCAGAAAGCCGAAGAGATCGCCGTGCGCCGCCAGGCCCGGCAGGCCGCGCAGGCGCTGTGGGCCAAGCTCACGCCGCGCGAGATGCAGGTCGCGCGGCTCGTGGCCGAGGGGCTGCCCAACAAGCGCATCGCGCAGGAACTCGCGCCGTTGGAGCTGCGCACGGTGGAAACGCACCGGGCGCACATGTTCGCGAAGCTGGGCTTTTCGAGCAGCCTGGAGCTGGATCGCTTCCTGCGCGAGCACGGGTTGTAGGTCTGTTCGGGGCGCGTGCCCAGGCCACCGGGTACTTCCCTCCGCGAATGTCCCCCGGCCTGCGGCCTCCTCCTTGATTTCGCTGC